>JBMOMI010000679.1:0-2071 GCA_049325235.1 Actinomycetota bacterium
TCGCGCACCTGCGCGCCGACATCGCCGCCGCCCTCGCCCTCCCCACCCCGTGATCATGCACCTCCCCGAGGGGTGGGTCAGGTCAGGACGGCGGTGAGCAGGGCCGCCAGACCCGTGACGACCAGGGCGACCAGGGGAACGACCGCCACGCGCGCCGTCACCGGGGGGACGGCGTCCGGCTGCGGCAGCCCCCGCGCCCGTTCCCACCGCGCCGTGACCATCAGCGCCGCGCCGCCGGAGTCGCTGTTCGGGGTGGCGCTGGACCGCAGCCCGTGCTGCAGGTTCGTGCCGAGCGACTGGAGCGCGAGCGCGTCCGTCTTGCTCTGTCTCAGCGCCTGGGACCGGCCGGGTGCGGGCGCCGCCCAGGCGGCCACCTTCCGGGCGTCGGTGAACAGGGTCAGGGAGTACCGGGTGTCCAGCGACTCCAGCCGCGGCCACGGCACCCGGACGTCGCGGACCAGGTTGCGCACGGTGACGGCCTGGTCGTCCACCTCGACCGACGGCCGCCAGAACAGCACGTAGACCGCCGCGGCAGCGAACGCCAGCAGAGGGAGCCACCGCAAGCCGGTCCCGACGTCGTCCAGCGCCGTGAGCACCACCCCGAGCACGAGCAGCGCCCACGTCACGACCGACAGGACGCGGACGAAGGTGGGGCGGTAGACGAGCGGGCCCACGACGGGTCAGTCCTCGAAGCCCGCCAGCACGGCGGCCGACCCGGACAGCCCCAGCCGCGTGGCACCGGCGTCGATCATCTCCCGGGCCTGCTGCGCGGTGCGGATGCCCCCGCTGGCCTTGACGCCGAGGCGCCCGCCGACCGTCTTCGCCATCAGCGCGACCGCGTGGACGCTGGCCCCGCCCGCCGGGTGGAAGCCCGTGGAGGTCTTGACGAAGTCGGCGCCCGCGTCCGCGGCCGCGCGGCAGGCGCTCACCACCTGGTCGTCGTCCAGGGCGGCGGACTCGATGATCACCTTGAGCAGTCCCGGCGCCGGGACGGCCTCGCGCACCGCGGCGATGTCGGCACGGACGGCGTCCCAGTCGCCCGAGTAGGCGGAGCCCAGGTCGATCACCATGTCGACCTCGTCGGCGCCCAGCGACACCGACTCGGCGGCCTCGGCGGCCTTGGTCCGCGACGTGTGCTTGCCCGACGGGAAGCCGCACACGGTCGCGACGACCAGTCCCTCGGCGTCCGCCAGCGGCAGCATGGACGGCGAGACGCAGACGGCCAGCACGCCCAGCTCCTTGGCCTCGGCCACCAGGGCGGCGACATCCGCGGCGGTCGCCTCGGGCTTGAGCAGCGTGTGGTCGATCATGCGGGCGACGTCGGATCGGGAGGTCATGGCCGTCAGTCTGTCACCCGGTCGCACGCTGGCAGGATGGCCGCCCGTGACCGAGCCCGACGCCGTCCAGCCCGGCCTGTTCGAGGAGCCGCCACACCGCCTGGAGCACCCCGTCACCCGCGTGGTGCTGCTGTGCGGGCCCAGCGGGTCGGGCAAGACGTCGTTGACCCGTCGGGTCGGGCTGCCGGTGCTGCAGCTCGACGACTTCTACCGCGACGGCGACTGGCCAGGACTGCCGCGCCGCTTCGGCATCGTCGACTGGGACGACCCGCGCAGCTGGGACGCCGACGAGGCGATGTCCGCCGTGCTGCGGCTGTGCAACGGCGAGACCGTGGACGTGCCGGTCTACGACATCTCCACGTCGCGGCGGACCGGCGCCGTCCGGGTCGGGCTCGACGGTAGCCCGCTGCTGCTCGCCGAAGGGATCTTCGCCGCCCAGCTCGTGCGGCGCTGCCGCGACGCCGGCGTCCTCGCCGACGCGATCTGCCTGCGCCTGCATCCGGGGGTGACCTTCTGGCGGCGGCTCGCGCGTGACCTCGCCGAGTCCAGGAAGCCGGCGCCCACGCTCGTCCGCCGCGGGGTCGCGCTGATGCGCGAGGAGCCGACGCTCGTCCGGCGCTGGGTCGAGCTCGGGTGCCGGCCGTTGACGCCTCCCGAAGCGCAGCGCGACATCCAGGCCCTCCTCCCCACCCGACGGTGATCAAGGAATCCAGGCGTGATCAAGGAATCCGTCC
>JBMOMI010000680.1:0-2069 GCA_049325235.1 Actinomycetota bacterium
ACCCCCGCGAGTCGCCCGGGGGGTGGCAGCTCGTCGGCCGCACCGACGTGCCGGTGTTCGACCTGGACCGCGAGCCGCCGGCGCTGCTGCGGCCCGGCACCCGGGTGCGCTTCGTCGAGGTGGGGCCGTGAGCCGGACCGTCACCGTGCTCGAGGCCGGCCTCCTGACGACCGTCCAGGACGCCGGTCGCCCCGGCCGCGCCGCCCTCGGCGTGGGCCGTTCCGGGGCCTGCGACCGCGCCGCGCACCGCCTCGCCAACCGCTTGGTCGGCAACCCCGAGGACGCCGCCGTGCTGGAGGTGACGTTCGGCGGCCTGGTGCTGCGCGCCGACCACGACGTCCTGGTCGCCACCGCCGGCGCCCGGTGCCCGGGAGGGACGGCCCACCACGCCCCGGTCTGGCTGAGGGCCGGCGAGGCGCTGCGGCTCGGGACGCCGGACGCCGGCCTGCGGACCTACGTCGCCGTCCGCGGCGGCGTCGCCGTCGAGCCGGTGCTGGGTTCCCGCTCGACCGACGTGCTCGCCGGGATCGGGCCGGCGCCGCTGTCCCCCGGTGACGTCCTGCCGGTCGGCGGCTGCCCGACGTCCGGCGCGCCCGGCGTGGACGTCGCCCCGGTGCCGGACCCGGCGTCCGGGGACGTCGCCGTGCGGGTCCTCCCCGGCCCGCGCCGCGACTGGTTCACCGACGACGCGTGGGCGCTGCTCACCGGGCGGCCCTACGCGGTCAACCAGGACAGCAACCGGGTCGGCGTGCGGCTCGACGGCGAACCCCTCCAACGCGCCCGGGACGGCGAGCTGCCCAGCGAGGGCATGGTCCGCGGAGCCCTGCAGGTGCCGCCGGCCGGCACCCCGGTGCTGTTCCTCGCCGACCACCCGGTCACCGGCGGCTACCCCGTGATCGGCTACGTCGTCGACCAGGACGTCGACCGGTGCGCGCAGCTGCGGCCCGGGCAGCGGGTGCGGTTCACCTGGCTCCGAGGAGGGGCCGGGGCGCCCGCCGGCGGGTAGGTTCACCACCATGAGCGACCACCGCCACGGCGTCCCGCCCGAGGAGCTCGCCGACCACGACCTGCGGCGCGAGATGCAGCACCTGCACGAGACGCGTCACTCCACGGTCCTCGACGGCACCGAGGACGCGCTCGCCGCGCACACCGAGCGCATGCTGGCCCTGGAGCAGGAGTTCCTGCGCCGCTTCCCCGCCGAGGCCGCGCCCGACCCGGCCCGTACCCGGGCGGGGTCCCGCCGCGCGGCCGGCCAGGAGCCCTGAGCCCTCAGCCCTCCAGCGCCGCTCCCCGGCGCTCCGGCAGGGCCAGCGCAGCCGCCGCCGCAACGACGAACGCGGCGGCGAACGTGCCGAAGACCAGCAGCGTTGCCCCCGCCCGACCGCAGCACCGGCACCGTCAGCGGCGCGATGACCGAGGCGATGCGCCCGAAGCCCGCCGCCCAGCCGGCGCCGGTGCCTCGCAGCGCGGTCGGGTACACCTCCGGGGTGACCGCGTACACGGCACCCCACGCCCCGAGCGCGAAGAAGGACAGCAGCATCCCGGCGGCCAGCACCGCCGCCGGTCCCGGTGCGAGAGCGAAGACCACGGACGCGACGGCGGCGCCGACGAGGAAGGCCGCCAGCGTCCAGCGCCGCCCCCACACCTCGACCAGCCACGCCGCGACGGCGTACCCGGGCAGCTGGGCCGCCGTGATGAGGAGCGTGTACCCGAACGACCTGACCAGCGACATGCCGGAGGCCACGAGCAGGGTCGGCAGCCAGATGAAGGCGCCGTAGTAGGCGAAGTTCAGGCCGAACCAGACGGTCCAGAGCGCGGCGGTCCTGCCCCGCAGGGACGCTCCCCACAGCTCTGCCGGCCTGGGACGAGGCGCCGGCGGCGTCGCGGCCGGCTCGGGCCCGGCGTCCGGGTGCGGCGCGCCGGCCGCCCTCTCGAAGAGGCGGACGGCGTCCTCGGCCTCCCCCTGGCGGCCGCGGCTCTCCAGGAACCGCACCGACTCGGGCAGCCCCCACCGGACGACGGCGGCGTAGGCCGCCGGCGCCGCCCCGAGCGCGAGGGCCCAGCGCCAG
>JBMOMI010000681.1:0-2063 GCA_049325235.1 Actinomycetota bacterium
GTGGGGGGTGTGGTGAGCTTGAGGCGCTCGCCGCGGAACGTCGTCCACGCGCCGGGGGCCGGGGTGCAGCCGCGCACCCGGCGCTCGACCACGAGCGCGGGCAGGGTCCAGTCGACGCGGGCGTCGTCGACGGTCAGCTTGGGGGCGTAGGAGACGCCGTCGCCGCTCTGCGGCTCGGGCACGAGCGTGCCCGCCTCGAGCGCGTCGAGCGTGGCGACCAGCAGGTCGGCGCCGGCCACCGAGAGCCGGTCCAGCAGGTCGCCGGCGGTGTCGGTCGGCCGGATCGTCTCGGTGAGGCGACCGAGCAGCGGGCCGGTGTCGAGGCCCTGCTCGATGAGGAAGGTCGTCGCCCCGGTGACGTCGTCCCCGGCCATGATCGCGTGCTGCACCGGCGCGGCGCCGCGCCAGGCGGGCAGGAGCGAGAAGTGCAGGTTGACCCAGCCGAGCGGCGGCACCGCGAGCGCGGAAGGCGGCAGGAGCAGGCCGTACGCCACGACCGGGCAGGCGTCCGGCGCCAGGGCGGCCAGCTCGGCCACCGCGGCGTCGTCCTTCAGGGTCGGTGGCTGCAGCACCGGTACTCCTGCCTCGCGAGCCACCTGCTTGACCGGGCTCTCGGCGGACCGGCGACCGCGCCCGACCCGGGCATCCGGCCGGGTCAGCACGCCGACGACGTCGTGGCGGGACGCCAGGAGGGCGCGCAGGGACGGGACGGCGACCTGCGGCGTCCCCGCGAAGACGACACGCAAGGCGCTACAGCGCCCGGCCGAAGGTGGCGTGCGGGCTGACCTTCACCGTCGGTGCCGGCGCGCCGGCCCACTCCGCCTCACGGATCGCCTTCATCGCCAGCTTGCGCTGCTTGCGGTCCATCCGGTCGATGAACAGGATCCCGTCGAGGTGGTCGGTCTCGTGCTGGATCGCGCGGGCCAGCAGCTCGCTGCCCTCGATCGTCACCGGCTCGCCGTGCATGTTCCACCCCTTGGCGACGACGCGCAGGGCTCGCGGGGTCTCGAAGAAGATGCCGGGGAACGACAGGCAGCCCTCCTCGCCGTCCTGCTGCTCCTCCGACAGGTCCAGGTCCGGATTGACCAGGTGACCGAGGACGCCGTCGACGTAGTAGGTGAACACGCGCAGCGAGACACCGATCTGGGGCGCGGCCAGGCCGGCGCCGGGGGCGTCGAGCATCGTGTCCTCGAGGTCCTTGACGAGCTTGCGCAGCTCGAGGTCGAAGTCGGTCACCGGCTGCGCGGGGGTGCGCAGCACGGGGTCACCGAAGAGCCGGATGTCCTGGATCGCCACCCCGACAGGGTAGACGGGGCTCCAGGCACCGCCGGCTCCGACCGACGATGTGACGGCAACGCGTGGCGAGAGGACTCCCGTGAGCGCCGACGACCCGTGCGGATCGTGGCGACCTCGAGGAAGTGGCGCGACCGCCTGCTCGCGTCATCGCCGTCTGAGCCGCTACCTCACAGCACCTCCAGCGGATCCACCTGCACCCGGACGGCGCCGGGCTCCTTGCGCGCGCTGCGCACCGCGGCCGCGGCGTGCAGGGCCCGGGCCAGGTCGAGACGACGGTCGGTCGCCACGCGGACCAGCGCCCGCACCGCCGGCTCGACCGGGTCCGCCGGCCCGGGCCGCCGGACGTCGACCGGCACGGGGCCGAGCACCTCGGCGCCCGCCGGAAGCCGGGCGTGCCTCAGCAGGGACGCCACCGCCGGCGGGTCACCGGTGACCGTGGCCAGGGCGACCGCTGGCGGGAAGCGCAGCTCGGTGCGCTCGGCCAGCTCGCGGGCCGCGTGCCAGGCGGGGTCCCAGCGGACCAGCGCCTCGACCGGCGGCAGCCCGGCCGCCGCGAGCAGGACGACGACGCCGCTGTCCGCGGCGGGCCGCACCAGCGCGGCCGCGCCGGCCCAGCGGCGCAGCGCCTCCTCACCGGCCCGCAGGTCGGCGCGCTCGAGCAGCGCCCACCCGTCGAGCAGGAGGGCCGCGGCGTACCCGCCGGTGGCGACCGGCTCGGCGCCCGGGGTGGCGACGACGAGCGCCGGCTCGTCCGGCACGGACGGGAG
>JBMOMI010000682.1:0-2058 GCA_049325235.1 Actinomycetota bacterium
GACCGTCCGCTCGACGGCTGCTGCACGCTCGGGGCGCACTTCTCCGAGCCGGACGACGAGAAGCGCGTCGGCCGCTGGGTCAAGCGCCTCGACCCGCAGACCTGGCAGCGCCACGCCGCCGGCCGCAGGCGGAACGGCGGGTGGGTCGAGACGGACCCCGACGGCGCCCGCAAGACGCGCGTGGTGGACGGCGCGTGCATCTTCTTCAACGACGTCGACTTCCCCGGCGGGTACGGCTGCGCCCTGCACCACCTCGCCGCGGCGCAGGGCGTGTCGTTCGTGCAGACGAAGCCCGACGTCTGCTGGCAGCTGCCGCTGCGACGCACGTACCGGACGGTCGAGCGGCCGGACGGCAGCAGCTACCTCGAGGTGACGATCGGCGAGTACGACCGGCGCGGCTGGGGCGCCGGAGGCCACGACCTCGACTGGTACTGCACCGGCAACCCCGAGGCGCACGTCGGCATCAGCCCCATCTACCTCACCAACACCGACGAGCTGACCGAGCTGGTCGGCAAGGCCGCGTACGCCGAGATCGTGCGCCACTGCGAGGCCTTCCGGCCGCGCCGCAAGGCCCTTCCCCTGCTGGTGCACCCGGCCACGGCGGCCGCCCGGCGGCGCCGGTGACCGCGCTGCCCGGCGCGATCCCGAGCCCGAACATCTGGAAGCACCCCGACGTCTACGAGGCCGAGAACCGCGGCGTCGACCCGGACGGCGTGATCGAGGCGGCGATGCGAGCGCGTCACGACTGGGCCGGCCAGGTGGTGCTGGACGTCGGCTGCGGCAGCGGCTTCCACCTGCCGGTGTTCGCGCGGGACGCCGCGGCCGTGGTCGGCGTGGAGCCCCACCTGCCGCTGCTGGACGCCGCACGCCGGCGGGTCGCCGGCCTGCCCGGCGTCCGGGTGCTCGCCGGCACCGCGCAGTCCCTGCCGCTGCCGCCGGCGTCCGTGGACGTCGTCCATGCCCGGTGGGCGTACTTCTTCGGGCCCGGCTGCGAGCCGGGGCTGGCCGAGCTGGACCGGGTGCTGCGCCGGGGCGGCACCGCGTTCGTCATCGACAACGACGCCACTCGCTCGACGTTCGGCACGTGGTTCCGCCGGGCCCTGCCGACGTACGACCCGCTTGCCGTGGAACGGTTCTGGACCCGTCGCGGATGGCACCGCGAGCCGCTGGACATCCGCTGGGAGCTGCCGGACCGGGCCACGTTCGAGGCGGTGGTGCGGATCGAGTTCGCGCCCGCGCTCGCCACCGCGATCCTCGGCGAGCACCCCGGGACGACGGTCGACTACGCGGTCAACTTGTGGTGGCGCACCGCCGCCTGACGCGGCACAGTGGACCCATGACGACGCCCGTGGGCAGAGGCCGTCACGACGTCGAGCGGGAGCTGCCGCCGATCCGCTGGCCGCACCCCGGGCGGGTCTTCATCGCCCTGATCGGCGTCTGGCTGCTCGGCCTGATGCTCGCGGTCTTCGTCCCGGCCCTGATCGTGCCGCCGGGTGACCCGACCGCGCCGACCGGCCAGGTGCTGCTCGCGTTCGCGTGCACGCTTGCGGGCGCGCTGGTGATGACGGGCGTCGGCCTGGTGTTCTGGCGACGGCACGAGGACCCGGTGGCGACCGTGTTCGGCGTGGTCCCCGCGATCGCCGTCGTCGCCGGCGGCGTCGTCATGATGGCCACCAAGCTGACCGGCGTGTAGCCGCCCGTCGCCGTCGTTGGCCGGACTGTCGGGGCCGGCCCCTACGGTGGCCGGCATGTCGACGTCGAGAGCCGCGGGACGCGCGGCACGTCCCTCGTACCGGTGCGCGGAGTGCGGCTGGGAGACCGGCAAGTGGGTCGGTCGCTGCGGGGAGTGCCAGGCCTGGGGGTCGGTGGACGAGGTCGGTGCGGCCCGAGCCCGGACGCCGGTCGTCGCACCCGTCGGCAGCCCGGCCCGGCCGATCGCCGAGGTCGACGTCGAGGCGGCGCGGGCACGACCGACCGGCATCGACGAGCTCGACCGGGTGCTGGGCGGCGGTCTGGTGCCCGGCGCGGTGGTGCTGGTCGCCGGTGAGCCCGGGGTCG
>JBMOMI010000683.1:0-2054 GCA_049325235.1 Actinomycetota bacterium
TGGCAGCAGCGCGTCGAGGAGGGCATCACCGCCGAGGACCTCACCGACGCCCGCCGCATCGTCCGCGACCTGCTGCAGCGCTCCGAGCTCTGCGAGCCGCCGCAGCCGGCCGCCGAGGCCGCCCCGGCACCGACCCCGGCCCCGAGCCCCGCACCAAGTCCGGCACCCGCGCTCACCCCCACCCCCACCCCCACCGCCAGCCTGCCCGAGGGCTGCCAGGAGGTGGGCTGACGTGACGACCGTGACCGAGCACGCCCCCCGCACGCGCCGCAACGTCGAGCTGGTGCTCCTCGTCGTCGCGATCGGCATCGCGATGGCCGCCTACGGGCTGGTCGGGGTCGCCGCGGACGGCGTGTGGCCACCCGGCCTGCTCGGGTACGGCGCCGGCCTCGCCGCGCTCGCCGGCGCCGTCCACGTCGTCCTGCGCTGGCGGGCCCGGTACGCCGACCCGGTGCTGCTGCCGATCGCGACCGCCCTCAACGGCCTGGGGCTGGCCGTCATCCACCGCCTGGACGTCGCCGAGGGCCTGTCCGGCGCCGAGGCGTTCGCCCCCAAGCAGCTGATGTGGACGGCGATCGGCGTGGCCGGCGCGTGCGCCGTCCTCGTGCTCCTGACGGACCACCGCCTCCTGCGCCGCTACACGTTCACGGCGATGGTCGGCGGCCTGGCCCTGCTCCTGCTGCCGCTCGTGCCGCTGCTGGGGGCGACGATCAACGGCGCCAAGATCTGGATCCGGCTCGGCCCGCTGAGCTTCCAGCCCGGCGAGCTCGCCAAGATCGTGCTGACCGTGTTCTTCGCCGGCTACCTGGTCACCCACCGGGACACGCTGTCCCTGGCCGGCCGCAAGGTGCTCGGCCTGCAGCTGCCCCGCGCGCGTGACCTCGGCCCGATCCTCATCGCGTGGATCGCGAGCATGGGCGTGCTCGTGCTCGAGCGTGACCTCGGCACCTCGCTGCTGTTCTTCGGGCTGTTCGTCGCGATGCTCTACGTGGCCACCGAGCGGGTCGGCTGGATCGCCATCGGGCTGTCGATGTTCGCCGCCGGCGCGGTGCTGGCGTGGAGCCTGTTCGGCCACGTCCAGGCGCGCGTGCAGGCGTGGCTCGACCCGTTCGCGCCGGAGGTCTACGACGCCGAGGTCGGCGGCAGCTACCAGCTGGTGCAGGGCCTGTTCGGGATGGCGAACGGCGGCATCATCGGCACCGGGCTGGGCCAGGGTCGGCCGGACATCGTCCCCTACGCCGAGTCCGACTTCATCGTCGCCGCGGTCGGCGAGGAGCTCGGCCTGGTCGGGCTGTTCGCCGTCCTGATGCTGTACCTGGTGCTCGTCGAGCGGGGGGTGCGGACCGCGATCGGCGTACGCGACGGGTTCGGCAAGCTGCTCGCCGGCGGCCTGGCGTTCGCCGTCGCCCTGCAGGTGTTCGTGGTCGTCGGCGGCGTGACGCGCGTGATCCCGCTCACCGGGCTGACGATGCCCCTGCTCGCCTACGGCGGGTCGTCCCTGGTCGCGAACTGGATGATCGTCGCGCTGCTGCTGCGGATCAGCGACTCCGCGCGGCGGCCCGCCCCCGCCGTCCCGCCCCGCGTCGCCGACGAGACGTCCGCGACGCAGGTGGTCGCCGTCCCGCCCCTCGGAGGCACCTCGTGAACGCCCCGCTGCGCCGGCTGGCCGTCGTCGTCTTCGCGCTGTTCGCGGCGCTGCTCGCCTCCAGCACGTGGATCCAGTTCGTCCGCGCCGACGAGCTGGACGCCGACCCGCGCAACTCCCGCACGCTGCTGCGCGAGCTGGGCCGCGAGCGCGGCCCGATCGTGGTGGCCGGCAACGCCGTCGCCGAGTCGGTGCCGGACGACGACGAGGACCCCTACGAGTTCCAGCGCCGGTACCCCGAGCCGGGGCTGTACGCCCACACCACCGGGTACTACTCGGTCTTCTTCGGGGCCACCGGCCTGGAGTCCGCGGCCAGCGACCTGCTGAGCGGGACCGCCGACCAGCTCTTCTACCGGCGGGTGTCCGACCTGCTCACCGGCACCGAACCCCGAGGAGCAGTGGTCGAGAC
>JBMOMI010000684.1:0-2051 GCA_049325235.1 Actinomycetota bacterium
CGAGCTGCTGGAGGCGCTGTGGGGGCGGGGCAACGGGGCCGCGATGCAGCGCCGCAGCTTCGAGGCCACCGGCCGGCTGGCTGATGTGGTCCGGGCGGCCGTGGCGGTCACGGCGGGGGAGTAGCGCGCTGCGACGCCGGGAAGACCGGCGGTAGGAACTCGTGCACCAGGGTCCGGTGCCACCAGGCGCCCGTCTCGCGGCGCTCGGGCCAGGTCGTGAAGCGGTACCGGTAGTAGAGCGCGCGCACGCACGCCGGTGGCGCATCGGGAAACGGGTTGTGCCGCAACAGCTCAAGGACGTCGCGGTCCTGACGCAGCAGCGCAGCGACCAGCCGGCCGAACCACGGCTCGGCGTACCCGGGGGAGAGCGCGGCGAACCACATCAGCCAGTCCAGCCTGAGGTGGTACGGCGCCACCTGAGGCGGCCGCCGGTTCACGTCGCCGGGCTTTCCCTTGAACTCGTACTCGCGCCAGACCGTCTGGGGGCCCGGGTCCGGGTCGTCGGTGCCCTCGATCACGATCTCGTGCCTGAGCGGGGTGATGCTGCCGAAGGCGCCGTAGGCGTTGACCAGGTGGAGCCGGTTGAAGCTGTAGTTCATCAGCTGCCTGCGCGACAGCATGTTCCGCGCCGGCCAGTAGCTCAGGGCCAGGACGACGACGGCGAGGACGACGACGACCAGCTGGAACCACGCCGGTGGGTCGGCCGGGTCGGCGGGCGGGGTGACCGGCAGGAGGGCTTCCCAGAACCGGTCACCAACGACCGACGTCGCGATGACGATCGTCAGGGCGTTGAGCCACGAGAAGTTCCCGCTGAGGAGGAGCCATCCCTGCGTCACGATGACGACGCCGGCGGCCACGCTGGCGACCGGCTGCGGAAGGAACAGCAGGAACGGCACCACGAGCTGGGTGACGTGGTTGGCGGCCACCTCCACCTGGTGCAGCGGCTTCGGCAGGTGATGGAAGTACCAGCTCAGCGGGTTGGGCATGGGCTGCGTCTCGTGGTGGTAGTACAGGCACGTCAGGTCGCGCCAGCACCGGTCGCCGCGCATCTTGATCAGGCCGGCGCCGAACTCGAGGCGGAACAGCAGCCAGCGCAGCGCGAGCAGCACCAGCACGGGTGGTGCCATCGAGGAGGGGCCAAGGAAGATCGCCAGGAATCCCGCCTCGCAGAGCAGCGACTCCCACCCGAAGCCGTACCAGAGCTGACCGACGTTGACGATGGACAGGTAGAGCGCCCAGAGCAGCGCCCAGACGAGCATGTGGGCCCACAGCGGGAAGCGGTCCGCGACCCCCGCCAGGAGAGCGGCGGACACGACGACGCCGGTCCAGGCCACCGCGGCGAAGAACCGGTCGGAGTAGTGCAGCTGGAACAGGCTCGGCGACTGGCGGAACGTCGTCCGGCTGACGTAACGGGGGACCGGCAGCAGGCCGCGTTCGCCGATCAGGGCGCGGAACTGGGTCGCGGCACTGAGGAATGCGACCAGGTAGATCAGTGCCAGCCCCCGCTGGAACACCAAGCGGGCTACCCAGTAGCCGTCCGCGGAGAGCCACTCCATGGCGACCCGGTCCATGACATGAGCGTGCCACCGGGCCGGGCGACGTGCAGTGGGCGCGACTCGATCTCAGAGGATGGGGTTCCCGCGCCCTCGCCCTGGGGCACGGAGAGGGCTGTGTTCAGTTCGTGATTCGCCAGCGCACTTGGTGGTGCGGCCCGCCAGGGGAATGCCGCCTTCAGCCGGCCCGACATAATGTCCATTATCGGCGTTCGGATCCAGACCCGCGCCGGTCCGACGTCGGGCGCTCAGCGCTTGGTCTCGTACCTGGTCAGGACCACGCCGTCGGGAAACGTCCGGGTCTCCACCAGGTTCAGGTTCACCCAGGTGTCCAGGGCCGTGAAGAACGGCGTGCCGCCGCCCACCAAGAGCGGTGCGGTGGCCAACACGTACTCGTCGATCAGCCCGGCCCGCATGGCCGCCGCGGCGAGTGTGGCGCCGCCGATGTCCATGGGGCCGCCGTCCTCGGCCTTGAGCCGGGTGATCTCGGTGACCGCG
>JBMOMI010000685.1:0-2041 GCA_049325235.1 Actinomycetota bacterium
CGCGTGCCCCTGGCGGAGCTGGTGGCGTCGCTGCCGTAGGGGTCACCTGATCGCCAATGCGGCACCTCCAGCGCGGTGATCAGGTGAGATCGGTGTCGCTCGGACGACGCGGATGTCACCTGATCTCCGGATCGCGAGCCCGCCGCATCGGCACGTGCGGGATGCCGTCCTCGAGGAACTCCGGCCCGGTGGCCACGAAACCGAAGCGGCCGTACCACTCCACGAGATAGGACTGCGCGTCCAGCACGATCGGCCGGTCACCGTGCCGGGCGACGACGTCGTCCACCAGCCGGCCGGCCAGGCCGAGCCCGCGCGCGGCCGGGTGCGTGACGACCCGGCCCACCCGGCGGACGTCGTCCGGCTCGGCGAGCACGCGCAGGTACGCGGCGACCGAAAGGTTCTCCAGCGGCGTCCAGACGTGCTCGGTGCCCGTCTCGACGTCCCGCCCGTCGAGCTCGGGGTACGGGCACTTCTGCTCGACGACGAAGACGTCGACGCGCAGCCGGACGATCTCGTGCAGCGTGACCGGGTCCAGCTCGGTCCACGCCGCGCGGCGGACGTCGGTCACTCGGCCGGCTGGAGCGTGAGGGCCACCGAGTTGATGCAGTACCGCTGGTCCGTCGGCGTCCCGTACCCCTCACCCTCGAAGACGTGCCCGAGGTGCGAGCCGCAGGTGGCGCACCGGACCTCGACACGCCTCATGCCGAGCGAGGTGTCCTCGAGGTACTCGACGCGGTCCTGCGCGAGTGGCGCGTAGAACGACGGCCAGCCGCAGTGGGAGTCGAACTTGGTCTCGCTGCGGAACAGCTCGGCGCCACAGGCGCGGCACGAGTAGACACCCACCGTCTTCGTGTTCTCGTACTCGCCGGTGAAGGGGCGTTCCGTCCCGGCCTCGCGGAGCACGTGGTACTCCTCGGGGGTCAGCTGGGCGCGCCACTCCTCGTCCGTCTTGCTCACTGCGTACGACCTGTCGGTGGGCTCCATGACCGCCATAACACCACGGCGCCTGCGACGATGCCCGCGTGGCGAACGCGGTGGTGCTGGAGGTCGACGGTCCGCACGGCGTCCGGCGGGTGCGCCTGTCCAGCCCCGACCGGCTGATCTGGCCGGACGACGGGCTGACGAAGCGGGACCTCGCCGACTACGTCATCGCCGTCGGTGACGGCCTGCTGCGGTCGCTGCGCGACCGGCCGGTGACCCTGCAGCGCTTCCCGGACGGCATCGACGGCGAGGCGTTCTACTCCAAGAACCCGCCCCGCGGCGTCCCGGACTGGGTGCGCACGACGATGTGCACGTACCCGAGCGGGCGCCGCCACCCGCAGCTGGTCGTCGACGAGGTCGCGACCGCGGTGTGGGCGGTGCAGATGAACACGGTGACGTTCCACCCGTGGCCGATGCGGACCGCGGACAACGACCACCCGGACGAGCTGCGCATCGACCTCGACCCCCAGCCCGGCCGGCCCTTCGCCGACGTCGTCGAGGCGGCGCGCGAGCTCCGCGAGGTGCTGAGCGAGGCCGGTCTCACGCCGTGGGTGAAGACGTCCGGCAACCGGGGCCTGCACGTGTACTGCCGGATCCGGCCGACCCACGAGATCCTCCAGGTGCGGCACGGCGTCATCGCCGCTGCGCGCGAGCTCGAGCGCCGACTGCCCGATCTGGTCACCACCGCGTGGTGGAAGGAGGAGCGCGGAGACAAGATCTTCGTCGACTTCAACCAGATGGCCCGTGACCGCACGATCGCGGCCGCGTACAGCCCGCGTCCGCTGCCGCACGCACCCGTGTCGTGCCCGGTGACGTGGGACGAGCTGGGGGACGTCGGCCCGCGGGACCTGACCATCCGCTCGGTGCCGGAGCGGCTGGCGTCCGTGGGCGACCCGTGGGCGGGCGTGGACGACGCCGCCGGGGACGTCGCCGACCTGCTGCAGTGGTGGGAGCGGGACGTCGCGAACGGCCTTGGGGAGCTGCCGTTTCCGCCGGACTACCCGAAGATGCCCGGGGAGCCGCCGCGGGTGCAGCCGAGCCGTGCCAAGCGCCCGACCGG
>JBMOMI010000686.1:0-2029 GCA_049325235.1 Actinomycetota bacterium
GCCTGGTTCATGCGCCTGGCCGGTCCCGAGCTGCAGGCGTGGTGCCTGGCCTACCTCGCCTACCTCGTCGTCGTCGTGGACCCGTTCACGTCGATGTTCCGGTTCCTGCTGCTGCTGTTCCCGGTGGCGGTCATGGTCGCGGCCGGCGTCCGCACGCGCGCGCACCTGCTGACGTGGGTGTTCGTCATGCTGTCCCTGCAGGTGGTGTGGGTCGCGTGGCTGTGGCGCTTCACCCCGCCGAGCGACTACCCGCCGTAGGTCTCGTCACTCGATGACGATGTGCCGCTCGCCCGCCGCCACGTGCTCTCGCAGCAGCCGCCGCGAGAGCGTCCGCCGGCCGCACTCGCAGCCGGCCGGCAGGTCGTCGTCCACCGCCGGCCCGTCACCGGGGTCGAGCAGGTCGTACCAGGCGCGGCCGTTGGTGCCGTGGTGCCCGGTGTCGACGAAGTCCCGGCGCCCGTGGGAGTGCGCTGCGGGCACCGAGCGGAACACCAGCCCGGTCTCGGTGGCGAGCACGACGGCGACGTGGTGGCTGCGCGGGCACGTGACCATGAGCGCGACGTGGTCCCCGGCGTGCTTGCCCAGGGAGTCCACGGCGGCCCGGGCGGTCTGCTCGCGTTCGGAGTGGCTCGCCGCTGTCGGACCCATGCGCTGACGTTAGGACGCCGCGGCCCGCACCGCCAGGGTCCCGTGGCCCTGGCGTCGCGGTTCAGCGCCCGGTGAACGCCGGCGCCCGCTTGCCCAGGAACGCCGCGACGGCCTCCGCGTGGTCCGCCGTGCCGCCGGTCAGGGCCATCAGCTGCGCCTCGTGCGCGAGGGACTCCTCGAGGTCGTGGGTGGCGGAGAACGCCACCGCCCGCCGGATCGCGCCGTACGCGACCGTCGGGCCGGCGGCCAGCCGGCGAGCGACATCGCCCGCGCGAGAAGCGAGCTCGTCGTCCGGCACGACCTCGGTGGCCAGCCCGATGGCGAGCGCCTCCTCGGCGGGCACCGTGCGCGGCAGCAGGAGCAGCTCCTTGGCGCGGGTCACCCCGACGAGCCGGGGCAGCCACCACGACGACCCGGAGTCGGCGGACAGCGCGACCCCGGCGAAGGCCAGGTTGAACCCGGCAGAGGCCGCGACGAGCCGGATGTCGGCGGCCATCGCGAACGCCGCGCCGGCTCCCGCCGCCACCCCGTTGACGGCGGCGACGACCGGCTTGGGCATGGTCGCCAGGGCCAGGGCGATCGGGTTGTAGTGCTCGGGGACGGTGCGCCACAGGGAGCCGTCCTGGGACTGCAGCAGCTCGACGTGCTCGCGCAGGTCCTGCCCGACGCAGAACGCGCGGCCGGAGCCGGTCAGCAGCACGCACCGCACCGCCTCGTCCCCGGCCGCCGCGGTCACGGCGTCCCGCAGGTCGACCTTGGTGGCGACATCGAGGGCGTTCATCGCCTCCGGCCGGTCGAGGGTGATGGTGGCCACGCCATCGGAGACGTCGTAGCGGACGCTGCTCTGCTCGCTCATGCGGGTCATCCTGCCGCCCCGGCGGGGCCGCGATCACCCAGGGTTTCCGACTGCAGCACCGGCTAGGCGATAATGGCGGAGATCACGTTGTCACGCCGTGGCCGGGGCTCGCCCCTGCCGTGGTGGGGGAGCACCGCACACAGGAAGGGGTCGGCCGATGGCCGCGATGAAGCCCAGGACCGGCGACGGTCCGCTCGAGGTCACCAAGGAGGGCCGCGGCATCGTCATGCGCATGCCGCTGGAGGGCGGGGGTCGCCTGGTCGTCGAGATGTCCGCCGACGAGGCGAACGACCTGGGTGAGGCGCTCAAGGCAGCCGTCGGCTGACGCCGCAGTCACTGCCGGCGAGGGCCCCGGCGGTCTGGGACGCAGCGTCCCCGGCCGGCGGGGCCTTCGCCGTCCCCGGCTAGCCTCGCGGCCAGCCCGACCGATCCCCCGAGGAGACCACCCGTGCCCCTGCCCACCGTCCGGACCGTCGCCGGCCACGACCTCGCGGCCACCGCCGCCGACGTGCTCGCGGTGCCGTT
>JBMOMI010000687.1:0-2028 GCA_049325235.1 Actinomycetota bacterium
AGACGCGGCCGGAGCGATGTCGGCACTGCGGGGCTCAGAGCTCGGTGACCGAGCCCCCGGCCGCGACGATCTTCTCCCGGGCGGACGCCGAGAACTTGTGGGCCGTCACCTGCAGGGCGACGTCGACGTCCCCGTTGCCGAGGACCTTGACCTTCTCGCCCTTGCGCACGGCGCCCGCGGCGACGAGGTCCTCGACGCCGACAGCCCCACCGGCCGGGAAGAGCTCGGCCAGCCGGCCCGCGTTGACGACCTGGTACTCGGTGCGGAACGGGTTGGTGAACCCACGCAGCTTGGGCAGCCGCATGTGCAGCGGCATCTGGCCGCCCTCGAACGCGGCGGACACCTGGCCCCGCGCCTTGCTGCCCTTGGTGCCGCGGCCGGCGGTCTTGCCCTTGCTGCCCTCACCGCGACCCACGCGGGTCTTGGCGGTGCGGGCGCCCGGCGCCGGCCGCAGGTGGTGCACCTTCAGCGCGGCGCCCTGCGGGGCGTCCTCGCGCGGCTCCGTGTTCTTCGCCATGTCAGTCGACCTCCTCGACGGTGACGAGGTGCGCCACCGTGGCGACCATCCCGCGGATCTCCGGACGGTCCTCCTTGACGACGACGTCGCCGATGCGCTTGAGGCCGAGGGACCGCAGGGTGTCGCGCTGGTTCTGCTTGCCACCGATCTCCGACCGGGTCTGCACGACCTTGAGGCGCGCCATCAGGCACCCACCCCCGCGGCCCGGGCGCGCAGCCGCGCCGGCGGGGCGACGTCCTCGAGCGGCAGGCCGCGGCGCGCGGCCACCGCCTCCGGACGCTCCAGGCCCTTGAGGGCCTTCACGGTCGCGTGCACGATGTTGATCGCGTTGTCGGAGCCGAGCGACTTGCTCAGCACGTCGTGGATGCCGGCGCACTCCAGGACGGCGCGCACCGGGCCACCCGCGATCACACCGGTACCCGGGGAGGCCGGGCGCAGCAGGACGACGCCCGCCGCCTCCTCGCCGGTGATCGGGTGCGGGATGGTGCCCTGGATGCGGGGGACCCGGAAGAAGTTCTTCTTGGCCTCCTCCACACCCTTGGCGATCGCCGCGGGCACCTCCTTGGCCTTGCCGTAGCCGACACCGACGGTGCCGTCGCCGTCGCCGACGACGACGAGCGCCGTGAAGCTGAAACGGCGACCGCCCTTGACCACCTTGGCGACGCGGTTGATCGTCACCACGCGCTCGACGTACTGGGTCTTCTCCCGGTCGTCGCCGCGACGGGTGTCGCGGTCACGCCGGTCACGACGCTCGCCTCCGGCGCCGCCGCCGCCCCTTCGCTGGGGTCCAGCCATCAGACGATTCCTTCTCTCTCGCTGCTCGCGGTCGCTTGTCTCAGACGGCCAGCCCGCCGGAGCGGGCGCCCTCGGCGACGGCCGCGACGCGGCCGTGGTAGCGGTTGCCGCCCCGGTCGAAGACGACGGCCTCGATGCCGGCGGCCTTGGCCCGCTCGGCGACGAGCTCGCCGACGCGGCGCGCCTTGGCGGTCTTGTCCGCCTCGAGCCCGCGCAGGTCGGCCTCCATCGTCGACGCCGACACCAGGGTGCGGCCGACGGTGTCGTCGACGACCTGGACGAACACGTGCCGGGTCGAGCGGTTGACGACCAGGCGTGGCCGCGCCGCGGTGCCCGACAGCTTCTTGCGGACCCGCAGGTGGCGCCGGCTGCGGGACACGGCCTTGCCCTTGCCCTTGATTCCGATCGCCATCGCCTACTTACCAGCCTTTCCGACCTTGCGGCGGATCTGCTCCCCCGCGTACCGCACGCCCTTGCCCTTGTACGGGTCCGGACGGCGCAGCTTGCGGATGTTGGCCGCGACCTCGCCGACGGCCTGCTTGTCGATGCCCGAGACCGAGAACTTGGTCGGGGACTCCACCGCGAAGGTGATGCCCTCGGGCGGGGTCACGACCACCGGGTGGCTGAAGCCGAGGGCGAACTCCAGGTTCGAGCCCTTGGCCTGCACGCGGTACCCGGTGCCGACGATCTCGAGCTTCTTCTCGTACCCCTCGGTC
>JBMOMI010000688.1:0-2022 GCA_049325235.1 Actinomycetota bacterium
CGCCGTCCTGCTCGGCGACCTGCCGGCCCTGCAGCCGGCGGACCTGCGCGCCGCCCTGGCGGCGTGCGCCGAGGCCCTGGCGGGCGGTGCGCCGTCCGTCGTCGTCCCGGACGCCGAGGGCACCGGCTCGGTGCTGCTGGCCGGCACGGACGCCGCAGGCCTGCGGCCGGCGTTCGGGCCGCAGTCGGCGCTCGCCCACACGGGTTCGGGCTCGGTGCGGCTCGATCTGGACCTGCCGCGGCTGCGGCGCGACGTCGACACCGCGTCCGACCTCGCGGCGGCGGTGCGCCTCGGCGTCGGGCCGCGGACGTCGGCCGTGCTCCGGGCCGCCCGGTCCGCCGGCGTAGCCTGAGCCCGTGCAGGCGACCGTCCTGGAGTTCGACCCGGCCACCGGCGGTGGTACCTGCGTGCTGGACGACGGCATCGTCCTCGACATGCTGCCCGGAGCGCTGGCCGGCAGCGGGTTGCGCCACCTGCGGCCGGGCCAGCGGGTCACCGTGACGACGGGCCCCGGCGAGTCCGGGGTGCCGGTCGTGGAGGCCGTGCGGATCGTCGGCGTCCGGCCCTGAGGCCCGCCGCCGGTCAGCCCGCCGGCGTGAGGACCGGCGCCTCCTCGTAGGCGACGTCGGCGCCGAGCGCCGTCAGCTTGTCACCGAAGTGCTCGTACCCGCGGTCGATGATGTCGATGCCGTGGACCCGCGAGGTGCCCTCGGCGGCGAGGGCGGCGATGAGGTGGCTGAAGCCGCCCCGGAGGTCCGGCACGACGATCTCGGCGCCGCGCAGGCGGGTCGGCCCGGAGATGACCGCGGAGTGCCGGAAGTCCTGCTTGCCGAACCGGCAGGGAGCCGAACCGAGGCACTCCCGGTAGACCTGGATCGTCGCGCCCATCTCGTTGAGGGCCTCCACGAAGCCGAATCGGTTCTCGTAGACGGTCTCGTGCACGATCGACAGGCCCTGCGCCTGCGTGAGGGCGACGACCAGCGGCTGCTGCCAGTCCGTCATGAACCCCGGGTGGACGTCGGTCTCCAGGGCGATCGACCGCAGCGGCTCACCGGGGTGGAAGAACCGGATGCCGTCGTCGGTGATGTCGAAGGCCCCGCCGACCTTCCGGAAGACGTTGAGGAACGTCATCATCGCCTGCTGCTGCGCGCCTTCCACGAGGACGTCGCCCCGAGTCGCCAGCGCTGCGCACCCCCAGGAGGCGGCCTCGATCCGGTCCGGCAGCGCACGGTGGGTGAAACCGGTCAGGCGGTCGACGCCCTCGACGCGGATCACCCGGTCGGTGTCGACGCTGATGATGGCGCCCATCTTCTGCAGCACGGCGATGAGATCGGCGATCTCGGGCTCGATCGCGGCGTTGCGCAGCTCCGTGACCCCCTCGGCGCGCACGGCCGTCAGCAGCACCTGCTCGGTGGCGCCGACGCTCGGGTACGGCAGCTCGAGCCGGGTCCCGCGCAGCGGCCGGGGAGCGCTGATCCAGATGCCCTGGCTGCGCTTCTCCACCACCGCACCGAACTGGCGCAGCACATCGAGGTGGTAGTTGATCGGGCGGTCCCCGATCCGGCAGCCGCCGAGGTCGGGGATGTGCGCCTCGCCCAGCCGGTGCACGAGCGGACCGCAGAACAGCACGGGGATCCTGCTCGCCCCGGCGTGCGCGTCGATGTCGGCGACGTGCGCCTGCTCGACCCTGCTCGGGTCGAGGACCAGCTCGCCGTCCTCGGCACCTGTGGAGACCTGCACGCCGTGCAGGTCGAGGAGCCCGGTGACGACCGAGACGTCGCGGATCGCCGGCACGTTGCGAAGCCGGCTCGGCGTCTCGCCCAGCAGAGCGGCGACCATCGCCTTGGAGACGAAGTTCTTGGCCCCGCGGACGCGGATCCGCCCGGTGAGCGGGCGTCCGCCGTGGACGGTGAGCGCTGTGGTCATGGTGTCCCATCCTGCCCCACTGCCGGACGTGACCGAGCCCACGCCGGCGCGAGCCGGGCCCCGACGCACCGGTGGGCCGGTCCGAGAAGGACCGGC
>JBMOMI010000689.1:0-2021 GCA_049325235.1 Actinomycetota bacterium
TCGACTACTTCGCCTTCGACATCCGCCGCGCCGGGTTCGCGGCCTGGGGCGTCGTGCCGGTCGTGCTCGGCCTGGCCAGGGACGTGCTCGGCACGTGAGCGACTTCCCCTCCACAGGCGGGCCCGCTCGTCACACCGTCCACCGGTGCGCTGCCGGCCCTGTCGGCGGCGCCGGTGCCGGCCGAGGCTGCTGGGCGGCGGGAGCGCCCGCCGGCGAACCGGCCGCTCGCCGGGTCATCGAGGAGGACACATGTCGAAGCACACACCCGTCCCGACGCCCGCGGGGGACGACGGGATGGCCACCGCCGAGTACGCGATCGCGACGCTGGCGGCGTGCGGCTTCGCCGGGCTGCTCGTCGTCATCCTGCGCGGCGACGAGGTGCGGGGCCTGCTCATGGGCATCGTCGAGCGTGCGCTGTCGCTCTGACCGGCAGTGCGGTTCGGTGACCGCCGAGCTGGCCGTCGGTCTCGTCGGGACGGTGCTGGTCCTGGCTGCCGTGCTGGGGGTCGGGGTCGTCGCCGTCGGGCAGCTGCGCGTCATCGACGCCGCTCGCGCCGGCGCGCGGGCCGCCGCCCGCGGTGAGCCGGTCCACGTCGTCCAGGACGCGGCGCGTCGGGCGGCCGGCTCGGCGGTGGTCGTGCACGTCCGGACGTCGGGTCCCCGGGTGACGGCCCGGGTGACGACGACCGTGTCGGTCCCGCTCCCCGGCCGTCCCGGCGTCCCGCTCACCGCGGAGGCCACCGTGCCGGTCGAGCGCGGCGTCGCCCCGTGAACCGGGCGGGCGACCGGGGCGCCGGCACGGTGCTGGTGCTGGCGGTCTGTGCGGGCCTCGTCGCGCTCGGGGCCGGCCTGGGGGTGCTCGGCCAGGCCGCCGTGGCCCGGCACCGCGCCGAGGCCGCGGCCGACCTGGCGGCGCTCGCGGCCGCCGACGTCCTGCTCGGCCGGGCTGCCGGCGACGCCTGCGCCCGCGCGGAGGCGACCGCAGCGGTGAACCGGGCGACGCTGGCGTCCTGCGAGGTCGGCTCCGGGTCCACCGTCGCGGTCGTGGTGCGGGTGCGGCCCGCCGGCGCCGCCGCGCTGCTGGGGCCGGCCACCGGCCGGGCGCGGGCCGGCCCGGCCCCGTGAACGCGGCCCGCCGCCCCTCTCGACCATCGGCGGTCGGAAGCGCACACTGGGACGAACGCCAGCACCGCACCGCCCGGGGGCGCACCGTGACCCACCCGACGCCGAACCTGCCCGACTCGCTGCCCGTCCTGTCCCGAGGCCGGCACCGGAGTCCCCGCAAGGGCGCGTGCTTCATGGAGTTCGCGTCGTTCCTGTCCGGGGAGCGGTGGAGTGACCACCCCGCCTGCACCCATCCGCTGCTGGCCGCCCTCGCCCGGCACGTCAACGACCTGACCAGCGACGCCGGCCGGCCGCTGCTGGCGCCGCTGGTCCCGGCCGTCATCGGCGTGACCGGCGACGACCCACGGATGGACGCCCGCGTGGCGCTGCGGGCCGCGACCACGGCGCTGCCGGTGGTGTGCGAGGAGCGTCAGCGCGTCCTGGCCCTGTCGGTGCTGAGCGGCGAGGAGCTGCTGGCCGCGCTCGACGGCCGTCCGGTCGGGTCGATGGGGCCGGCGAGCCGCGCCGCGCTGGACGCCGTCCCGGGCGCCGAGCGCTGGGCGCGCGCCTTCCGGACGCGCCTGGCCGGTGACGCGCCGCCGTCCGTCAAGGCCTTCCGCCGGTACGCGGGCCCGCAGGCGGTGCACTGCGCCGCCGAGGGCGTCGCCCAGGCGTGCATCCGGGACCCGGAGGCGCTGCTGCACCACATGCTCGCCGCGGCCATCGACGACTGCCGCGCCCTGGCCGGGCTCGAGCCGGTGGCCCGGCCGGCCGCGCCCGACCGGTGGCTGGCCGCCTGCCGGCTAGTCGGCGTCGCGCCGGCGCCCTGACCGCCGGGCGGGGTCAGCGGCGCTCGGGCGGGGTGTCGTACCAGGACGCGTCGCGGTCGCTGCCGGTCGGCGGGTCGCTCGGGGCCA
>JBMOMI010000690.1:0-2014 GCA_049325235.1 Actinomycetota bacterium
CTGTCGCCCTGGTCGTCGCCCTGGTCGTCGTCCAGCAGCGCCGCGCGCGGGAGGAGGCCCGGGACGCCGCCGCCGCACGCGCCGCGCAGGCCGTCGCCGAGGCGTGGGCGTCCGGCGACCTGTCGGTCGCGCCGGTCGAGGGCGACCCGGCCGCCGTGCAGGAGGCCTACGCCGCGACGGTCGCCGGGCTGGGCGGCGTCCGGCCGGCCGTCGAGGTCGGCCCGGTCACGCGCACGGACGACGCCGCGTCCGCCGAGCTCACCGTCACGTGGCCGTTCGGGGACGGTTGGTCGTACACCACCCCGCTCGAGCTGGCCGGTGACCTGGACGCCGAGGACGCAGGCGCGTGGACGGCGCGGTTCACCGCGTCCACCGTGCACCCCGACCTGGCCGAGGGCGACCGGCTCACCGCCCAGCGCGTGCGCCCCGAGCGTGCCGAGATCCTCGGCCGCGACGGCAGTGCGATCGTCAGCGCCCAGCCGGTCGTGGACGTCGGGGTGCAGCCGTCCCGGGTGCCGGACGTCGACGCCCTCGCCGGCCGGCTGGCCGAGGTGCTGGACATCGACGCCGCCGCGCTCGCCGAGCGGGTCCGCGGCGCGTCGCCGGACGCGTTCGTCCCGGTCATCACGCTGCGCCGGGCCGACTACGAGGCGGTCCGCGGCGAGCTGCAACCGTTGCCCGGCACCGTGTTCCGCGAGTCGGAGCTGCCGCTCGCCCCGACCCGCGAGTTCGCGCGGGCCCTGCTGGGCACGGTCGGCCCTGTCACCGCCGAGCTGGTCGAGGAGTCCGGGGGTCGGCTGGCTGCCGGCGACCTCGCCGGGCTGAGCGGCCTGCAGCGCCAGTACGACGAGCGGCTCGGCGGCACGCCCGGCGTCACCGTGCAGCGCGTGCGCGGCGAGGAGACCAGCGAGCTGTTCGCCGTCGCACCCGTCGCCGGTGAGCCGGTGCGCCTCACCCTGGACGTCGCGGTGCAGCGGGCCGCCGACGCCGCCCTCGCGTCCGCGACCGGCGGCAACGGCAACGCGGCCCTGGTGGCGGTCGACGTCCCGTCCGGGGAGGTGCTGGCGGTGGCGAACACGCCCGCCAGCGGCGCCAACCGGGCGATGACCGGGCAGTACCCGCCGGGCTCGACCTTCAAGACGGTGAGCACGCTGGCGCTGCTCGGCACCGGACTGCAGCCCGACGAGGTCGTGCCGTGCCCGCCGACCGCGACCGTCGAGGGGCGCAGCTTCCGCAACTTCGAGGGCGGCGCGGCCGGCGACGTGCCGTTCCGCACCGACTTCGCGCAGTCCTGCAACACCGCGTTCGTCGGCCTCTCCTCCCGCCTCGAGCCCGGCTTGCTGGGACAGGCCGCGGCGTCCCTGGGGATCGGTGGCGACTGGTCCGTCGGCGCCGACGCGTTCACCGGCTCGGTGCCGACCGAGGAGTCGCGGGTCGAGGTCGCCGCGGCGGCGATCGGACAGGGCCGGGTGCTCACCAGCCCGCTCGCGCTCGCGCAGGCGGTCGCGGCGATCGGCCGGGGTTCCTGGCTGCCTCCTGCCCTGGTGACCGATCCCGCGCCGGAGGCTGCGGCGTCCCCGCCCCCGGCTGCGGACCCCGCCCGGCTGGCGACCGTGCGGGACCTGATGCGGGAGGTCGTCGTCAGCGGGACGGCGAGCGCGCTCGGCGACGTCCCGGGCGAGCCGGTGCACGCCAAGACGGGGACGGCCGAGTACGGCACCGACGTGCCCCCGCGCACCCACGCCTGGACCGTCGGGCTGCGCGGCAACCTGGCGTTCGCCGTCCTGGTCGAGGACGGCGCCAGCGGCGGCGAGGTGGCGGTGCCGGTCGCCGAGGCGTTCCTGCGCGCGCTCGGCTGAGGGTCAGTCGGTCTCCGGCTGCAGCGGGACGGGCCCGACCGCCCGCACCTCGACCGGCACGCCCTCGACCTGGGCCGGGAGGTCCGCGATCGGGGCGTCGCCGGTGACGTCGAGGCGCAGCATCCACCCGCGCGGTGCCGGGACGAGCCCGGCGC
>JBMOMI010000691.1:0-2013 GCA_049325235.1 Actinomycetota bacterium
CCGCCGAGCACGAAGAACGCCAGCAGCGACAGGATCGCCGGCCGGTAGGAGTCGGTGAGCTGGAACATCAGCCCGAACAGGAAGGTGCCGAACCAGCTGGTACCCCGCTCGGCGGCCTGGTACAGGCTGAAGTACTCCGCCTGCCGGCCCAGCGGAACCAGCTGGCTGTACAGCGACCGGGACAGCGCCTGCGTCCCGCCGAGCACGATCCCGATGCCGACCGCGAGCGCCAGGAAGAGCGTGAACCGTCCGGCCGGCAGCACGAACCCGGCAGCGACGACCGCCGTCCACATCACCAGCCCGAGCAGCACGGCCCGCTTGGCGCCCAGGGCGGCGGCCAGCCGCCCGAACAGCAGGGCACCGCCGAACGCCACGAACTGCACGAGCAGGATCGTGATGATCAGCTGCTCCTCGGCGAACCCGAGCTCGGCCTGCCCGTACAGGCTGGCGGAGCCGATCACGGTCTGGATCCCGTCGTTGAAGAACAGGTAGGCGACGAGGAACAGCAGTGTCTGCGGGTATCCGCGCAGGTGCCGCAGCGTCTGCCACAGCTGCCCGAAGGACGCCGTCAGCACGGTGCCGCCCTCGACCGGCGCAAGGCGCTCCGGTGGACGGTTGCGCAGGCCGAGGAAGGGCACCAGCGTCCACAGACCCCACCAGAGCCCGGCGGTGAGCAGGCTGATCCGCACGGCCTGCCGGGTGTCGAGGCCGAGCGCCCCGGCGCTGGTGACCAGGCCCAGGTTGGCGGCGAGCAGCAGGCCTCCGCCGAGGTAGCCCAGGGCCCAGCCGCGCGAGGAGACGCGGTCACGCTCGTCCGGCCCGGCGATCTGGACGAGGATCGCGTCGTAGACGACGAGCGAGGCGCCCAGGCAGATGTTCGCGACGAACTGCAGCAGCGCCCCGAGCTGCCAGTTGGTGCCGGCGACGAGGAACATGCTGGCCGCGGCGGCCGCACCGACCCACGCGAAGCCGGCCATCAGGTGCTTGGGTCTGGGCGAGCGGTCGGCGACGGCGCCGACGACCGGCAGCAGCAGCGCGGACAGCAGCGTGGACGCGGTGACGACGTACAGCGCGAGGGAGCCCGCCGCGACGGGGACGCCGAGCACCGACAGGTCGGTTCGGCACACCTCGCCCTCGGGCAGGCCGGGGCAGGCGGCAGCCCGCGCCACCGACGACAGGTACGGCACGTACAGCACCGTCGCGGTGGTCGTGACGTACGCGGAGTTGGCCCAGTCGTAGAAGTACCAGGCGCGCTGCTCGCGGCGGCGTTCGCGCTCGGTCGGGGTTGCAGTGCCGACGGCGGGGGTGGTCACGCGGCGATCATCCAGCCCGGGCCCCCCGTCCGCGCAGCACCTGCCGCAGCGTGTCGGGGCGGCTCAGCCGCCGTACTCCCAGTGCCACGGCTCGGGGCGGCTGCCGCCGGGCTGCGCCCACGAGGGGTGGAACCAGCCGTACAGGGGAGCGTTGGCCCGCATCCACTCGTGCTGCGGCGTCCCGAACCGCTCGACGCCCCCGCACAGGTCGACCGCGGTACCCCACCCGTGGTTGCTGGTGCCGGGTACAGCAGCCAGGTCGGGCTTGGTGGCGAACAGCGTCACCTGCGAGGCGACGGTCCGGTAGGAGTCGGTGATGCAGAGCCCGTCGCGGAACTCCGCCGCGTAGGCGGCGGCGAGCTGGGAGAAGGAATGCGCTGCGTCGGCACGCAGGTAGTGCCCCGGGGCGCCCTCCAGCGGGCACAGCACGTCGAGCGGGATGGTGCCGTTCGCGTACTGGTGGACGGGCCCGCCGGCACAGGCCCCGACGGGCCCGGTGACCGCGTTCGCCCCCCGGGCGCCTTGGGCCAGCGCCGCCATCCGCCGCTGCTCGGAGGCCGCGCGGGCGATCGCCAGCTGCTCGGCCCGGGCCTGGGCGGTGCCGGCATCCGCACGGAGGCGGCCCAGCAGCTCATCGAGCACGCTGAGCTGGGCGCGCTGCTCGTCGACCAGGCGCTCGGCCTCCAGGCGTGCCGCCTCC
>JBMOMI010000692.1:0-2010 GCA_049325235.1 Actinomycetota bacterium
GAGTCGGTCCGGGTCGGTCCGACGGCGTGGTCTGCTTACGGGATGCTTACGGCAAAGCCAGGGGCCTGATCACCGTTCCCGGCGATCAGGCCCTTGACCTGCACTTTCCCTGGTAGCGGGGGCAGGATTTGAACCTGCGACCTCTGGGTTATGAGCCCAGCGAGCTACCGAGCTGCTCCACCCCGCGTCGGTGACACCACCGTACGACGCCGGGTGGCCGTCAGGCAAATCGCCGCCGACCACCCGGCGACCCGCTCAGCCCTGCGACGACTGCGCGCGCAGCTCGGCCTCGGCGGCCAGCGCGTCCTGGATCGCCTGCTGCAGGCGCTCCTGGGCCTCGCCGTACGCCGCGAAGTCGCTCTCCGCGAGCGCGGCCTGCCCGTCCTGGATCGCCTGGTTGGCGCGGTTCAGGGCGTCCTGCAGGCGGGCCTGCGCGTCCGCCGCCGGGGGACCCGGCTCGGTCGGCGGTGGCTGTTCGCCGTCCGCCGGAGGCTGCTCGCCCTCCACCGGAGGCACGACCTCCTCGCCGCCCGGCGTCCCGGCGTCCCCGGCCTCGGCGCCCGAGTCGCCGCCGAAGACCTGGTCGAGCGCGGCGTCCAGGGTGTCGGCGAAGCCGATCTCGTCGCCGAACGACACGAGCACGCGGCGCAGCAGCGGGTACGAGGTCTCCCCCGCGCTCTGCACGTACACCGGCTGCACGTAGAGCATGCCGCCCCCGACCGGGAGGGTCAGCAGGTTGCCGCTGATCACCTGAGACTCCCCGAGACGCAGCACGTTGAGGGACTGCGACACGTTCGGGTTGGAGTTGAAGTCGTTCTGCACCTGCCCCGGGCCGTTGACCACCGAGGACCGCGGCAACGTGAGCAGGCGGAGCTGCCCGTACCCCTCGCGCCGCTCGCCGTCGGCGTTGCCGGCCTCCGCGTCGACCGCGAGGAAACCGGTCAGGACGTTGCGCACGTTCTGCCCCGTCGCCCGCGGGATGTAGGTCGACGTCAGGGAGAACGCCGGCTCGTCCTGCGTCGGCATCTGCAGCGTCAGGTAGTACGGCGGCTGCGGCTCCTCCTCGCTGGAGGTCGGGTCGTTCGGCACCCTCCAGAAGTCCTGCTCGGAGTAGAACGCCGCCGGGTCCTGCACGCGGTAGCTCGACAGCACGGTCCGCTGGACCTTGAACAGGTCCTCCGGGTACCGCAGGTGGCTCATCAGCTCACCGTCGATCGCCGACATCGGCTGGACGGCGTCAGGGAACACCTTGCGCCACGCCCGGAGGACCGGGTCCTCCTCGTCCCAGGCGTACAGGGTGACCGAGCCGTCGTACGCGTCGACCGTGGCCTTCACCGAGTTGCGGATGTAGTTGACCTCCATCGGCCGCAGCGCCACCACCGACTGGGACGTCGCGGTGAGCGAGTCGATGGTCAGCTCGCCGAGCGGCTCCAGGGAGGAGTACGGGTACTGGTCGGACGTCGTGTACCCGTCGATGATCCACACGATCCGGCCGCCGACGACTGCCGGGTAGGTGTTCCCGTCCAGGGTCAGGAACGGCGCCACCTTCTCCACGCGGTCGCGTGGGGTGCGGTCGTACAGGATCTGCGACTCGGAGTTCACCGCGTCGGACAACAGGATGTTCTGGTCGCGGAACTTGATCGCGTACATCAGCCGGTTGAACGGGTCGCCCATCCGCGGCCCGCCGTCACCGGTATACGTGGTGTTCCGCTGGCCGTTCGGCGCCTCGTCGTCGGGGTAGTCCAGCTCGCGCGGCGGCGCGCCCTCGGGGGCCCCGACGATCGAGAAGGACGGCGACCGCTCGCCGAAGTAGACCCGCGGCTGCTCGATCTCGAGCTCGCCCGTGGTCGGGATGCCGCCCTGGAAGAACGCCGGCTCGCCGCTCGGCGTCCGCTGGTTGCCGTACGCGGCGACCACACCGAACCCGTGGGTGTAGACGGTGCGGTCGTTGATCCAGCTGCGGGCGTTGTCCGCCAGGCCGTCCAGGTCCAGCTCCCGGACGGCGACCAC
>JBMOMI010000693.1:0-2008 GCA_049325235.1 Actinomycetota bacterium
GGCCGGGTCGACCGCGACCGCCTCGGCGGTCACCCGGGCGGCCAGCGCCGCGGTGGTCAGCTCGGCGGCCTCGGGCGCGACGGCGGCGTCCACGGCGGCGGCCGCGTCCTGGTCCAGGTGCTCGGTGCCGGCCACCACCTTGCGGGCCCGCGGGTAGTCGACCTCGCCGGCGGCCAGCGCGGCGAGGGTGGCCGGCAGCCGGCGCATCAGGTGCCGGGCCTCGGTCAGCCGGTGCCCGGCGGTCCAGGTGGTCCAGCGCATCCGGGCGGCCAGCTCCTCGACCGCGAACTCCCGCGAGCACTCCGGGCCGCGGGTGGCGAACTCGGCCAGCAGGCCGGCCTGGGCGGCGTGCAGCGCGGCGATCGCCCGCTCGGTGGCGGCGACCGCCTCCAGCAGGCCGGCGTCGGACAGCCCGGCCGGGGCCAGCGCGGCCAACGCGGCGTCCAGGCCCGGACCCGGCGCCAGCACCGCGAGCGCGGCCGCGTCCTCCGGCAGTTCCCCGGGCACCGGCAGCGGCGGCGGCTCCTCCTCGATGAACTCCGGCATAACCTCGGCGGCAGGGCCGTCCACGGCGATGTCGGCCGATCCCGAGTCGCCGTCGTCCACCAGCTCCGCCTGGACCGGGCCGCCCAGCAGCGTGGCCAGCCGCTCCTCCGCCACGCTCAGCACCCCGGCTCCCTCCGTATCCGAACAGGTGTTCGAACCGTATCCGAGCGTGACGATTCCCGCAAGAGGTCGCCACAACCCGTCCGGTTCGGCAGACTGCCGCCATGGCGCAGAAGCAGACCGTGCTCGGCAGGATCGCCCAGCTCGCCCGGGCGAACATCCACGCCCTCCTCGACCAGGCCGAGGACCCGGAGAAGATGCTCGACCAGATGGTTCGCGACTACCGCAGCAGCATCGCCGAGGCCGAGGAGGCGATCGCGCAGACGATCGGCAACCTGCGTCTCGCCGAGCAGGACCGCGACGAGGACAAGCGCGCCGCGGCCGAGTGGGAGAGCAAGGCGGTCGCCGCGTCCCGCAAGGCGGACGAGCTCCGTGCTGCCGGGCAGACCGCCGAGGCCGACCGCTTCGACGGCCTGGCCCGCATCGCCATCGAGCGGCAGCTGTCCGCCCAGGCGGAGGTCCGGGCCGCGGAGCCCACCATCGCCGCCCAGGCGGAGATCGTGGAGAAGCTCAAGACCGGGCTGCAGCAGATGAAGGTCAAGCTCGACGAGCTGCAGCGAACCCGCGACCAGCTCGTCGCCCGGCAGAAGTCGGCGGCCGCCCAGGCCCAGGTGCAGGACGCCGTGCGGTCGATCGACCTGCTCGACCCGACCTCGGAGATCTCCCGGTTCGAGGACAAGATCCGCCGCGAGGAGGCCCTCGTCGCGGGCCGGAGCGAGCTCGCGTCGTCCTCGCTCGAGGCCCAGTTCGAGGAGCTGAAGGACCACTCCCGCGACGCCGAGATCGAGGCCCGCCTGGCCGAGCTGAAGTCCCGCAGCTCGTAACGGGCACCGCCTCAGACGGTGAGACGGCGCCGTAGCCGCACGGTCGCCAGACCGAGCAGCGCGACGGCGAAGACGGCGAGCACGGCCAGCTGCAGCGCGATGTCCGCCAGTCCCCCACCACGGGACAGCAGCTCCACCCACCCGTCGACAGCCCAGGCATGTGGCGAGAGGTGACCGATCCGCCGCATGGTCGGTCCGACGATCTCCAGCGGCCACATCGTGCCGCCGAGCATGCCGAGCGCGATCCCGATCGCCGGCCCGATGGACGACGCCTGCTCCGGCGTGCGGAAGACCGTGCCGCTGAGCATCCCCGCACCCGTCCCCACGAGCGCCCACACGGCGACGAGCGCGGCGGCACCGAGCGGATCGCCCCAGTCGACCCCGAAGACCAGCGCCCCGGCACCGACGATGAGGACGGACTGCATCAGCGCCAGCCCGAGGTACGTCAGCGCCTCGCCGAGCACGACGTCGCGTGGTCGTACCGGCGCGGCCAGCGCCCGGCTGTGGATCCCGAGGCG
>JBMOMI010000694.1:0-2008 GCA_049325235.1 Actinomycetota bacterium
GCCCGAGCCCCCGGCTGCACCACCGGAGGAACGCCCCGACGGCGGGCTGGGGGAGGCCGAGCGCGAGTACCGCAGCCTCATGCACAAGTGGTGGTTCGGCGCGGCGGTCGGAGTCCCGACCATGGTGTTGAGCTACCCGTGGCTGTTCCCGGTGCTGCGCGACTGGTTCCCGCGCGGGAGCGACCAGATCCGCCTGCTGTGGGCGGTGATGGGCGTGGCGGCGCTCGCGGTGCTGGTCTACTCGGGCTCGCAGTTCTTCACCGGTGCATGGGGGGCGATCCGCCAGCGGCAGGCGAACATGCACACACTGATCGCTACCGGCACCAGCATCGCGTGGGTCTACTCCACGGTCGCGGTGATCTGGCCGCAGATCTTCCCCGACGAGTCGATGACCGAGGTGTACTACGACGTCACGGTCGTTGTGGTCGCGCTCGTGGTGCTCGGCCTCGCCCTGGAGGTCAAGGCCCGCGGCCGCTCCTCGGAGGCGATCCGCAAGCTGATCGGCCTGCAGGCCAGGACGGCGCGGGTGCTGCGCGACGGGCGAGAGCTCGACATCCCGGTGGACGAGGTGGTCGTCGGCGACCTCGTCGTCGTCCGGCCGGGGGAGAAGGTGCCGGTCGACGGTGAGGTCACCGAGGGGTCCTCGGCTCTCGACGAGAGCATGATCACGGGGGAGTCGCTGCCGGTGACCAAGGGACCGGGCGACGAGGTGATCGGGGCGACGATCAACACCACCGGCGCGTTCACCATGCGCGCTACCAAGGTCGGCTCGGACACCGCGCTCGCGCAGATCGTGCGACTGGTGCAGGATGCCCAGGCCAGCAAGGTGCCGGTGCAGCGGCTGGTCGACCTGGTGTCCGGCTACTTCACGCCGGCGGTGATGATCCTGGCCATCGTGGGGTTCGTCATCTGGTACGACTTCGGGCCGCAGCCGGCTGCCGCCTACGCGATCGTGGTCGCGGTCACCACGCTGATCATCGCCTGCCCGTGCGCGCTGGGGATGGCCACCCCGATGTCCTTGACGACCGGCGTCGGCAAGGGCGCCGAGCACGGCATCCTCATCCGCTCCGGCGACGCCCTGCAGGTGACCTCCAAGCTCGACGCGGTCGTGCTGGACAAGACCGGGACGATCACCTGGGGCAAGCCGGTGCTCACCGACGTCGTCCCGGCCGGCCTGGACGCCGACGAGCTGCTGCGGCTGGCCGCCTCGGCGGACAAGGTGTCCGAGCACCCCCTGGCAGCGGCCATCGTGGCCGGAGCCGAGGACCGGGGTCTGGCCCTGGTCGCGGTCGAGGACTTCGAGGCGGTGCCCGGGCACGGAGTGCGGGCGCGGCTGCAGGGGCAGACCGTCTTGGTCGGCAACCGGCGCCTGCTCGAGGGCGAGGGCATCGACACCTCCGCGCTGGCCGAGCACTGGCAGCGGCTGGCCGACGAGGGGAAGACCCCGGTGTACGTGGGCGTCGACGGCCGCGCCGCCGGCCTGGTGGCCGTCGCCGACACGGTCAAGCCGGACTCCGTCGCGGCCATCGCGCAGCTCAAGGCCCTCGGTCTGGAGGTCGCCATGCTGACCGGTGACAACGAGCGCACGGCGCGGGCGATCGCCCGCCAGGTCGGTGTGGACCGGGTGCTTGCCGAGGTGCTGCCGCAGGACAAGTCGGCCGAGGTCCAGAAGCTCCAGCTGGAGGGCAAGAAGGTCGGGATGGTGGGCGACGGCATCAACGACGCCCCGGCCCTCACGCAGGCCGACGTGGGCTTCGCGATCGGCACGGGCACCGACGTGGCGATCGAGGCCGCCGACGTGACCTTGATCTCCGGGAGCCTGAACGGCGTGGTGACGGCGGTCCAGATCTCGAAGGCCACGATGCGCAACGTCTGGCAGAACCTGGTGGGTGCGTTCGGCTACAACAGTCTCGGCCTGCCGATCGCCCTCGGCCTGCTCTACCCGTTCTTCGGGATCCTGCTCAGTCCGCTGCTGGCCGCGGCGGCGATGAGCTTCAGCTCCGTCACC
>JBMOMI010000695.1:0-2004 GCA_049325235.1 Actinomycetota bacterium
TCGACGTTTGATGTCGTTTGCCGTTGGTTGCTGCAGGACGTGTATAGAGGATGACGGTGGGCGCTGTCCAGGGGTGCTGTGGACGGGGACCGGCGACTGCGGCCGGCCGCCACTACGGTGAGGCGGGTGCGCTGGGAGACGCTCTTCGCCGACCTCGAGGCCCAGCTGACGGCCGCCGAGCGCGCCGAGGCCGACGCCGAGGTGGCCGAGCTGACGCGCGGGCAGTGGGCGCGCACGGCGCTGGCCGACCGGCTCCGGGCGAGCGCCGGGCAGCCGCTGCGGCTGGTGCTCGCCGGCGGGGAACGCGTCGCCGGATCGTGCGCGGACATCGCCCCCGAGTGGCTGACGCTGGCCGGCGAGACCGGTCCGGTGCTGGTGCCGCTGCACGCGGTCGCCTGGGTCGACGGGCTGGGCCGGTCGGTCGCTCCGCCGGCCGGTCAGGTGCTGCGCCGGCTGGGGCTCGGCTCAGCGCTGCGGGCGCTGGCCCGCGACCGCGCCGGCGTAAGGGTGCTGACCTCCGGCGGGACGGTCACCGGCACGATCGACCGGGTCAGCGCCGACCACCTGGACCTCGCCGAGCACGCGCCCGGGGAACCGAGGCGGGCATCCGCCGTCCGCGGCGTCCTCACCGTGCCGTTCGCCGCGCTGCGCGCGGTCTGCGGCGGCTGACGGCTGCCGGTCCGGTCAGCCCAGGTCGTCCGGGTCGGCGGGCAGGCCGGCGGCCAGGTCGTCGGTGGACGCCGGGCGGCTGGCGACCATCGCCCGCGTCTCGGCGTACTTGCGCTGGATGTAGTTCTCCAGCTCGGCGCTCTCCACCCGCCACTGCCCCCGCCCGCCGACCTTGATGGCGGGCAGCTCGCCGCTGCGGACCAGCGCGTACGCCTGCGCGGCGGAGATGTTGAGGATCTCCGCGACGTCGGTCAGCGGCAGGAACCGCGGGGGCACGTCAGCACCTCCATCGGGGCGAGGAGCGAGTCGGCCGCACGGCGCGGCCTGCCGCCAGTCTGGCACGCGGACCGCCTGGGTCGACCGGTGCCGCCACCGGGCTGTGGACAACGCCCGCCTGTGGACGACGCGTGCGCGCTGTCGGGCCCGCCGGGCAGGATGTGCCCCGGACCAGGACGGATCGGACCGACGACCAGGGGGTTCACCGGTGAGCCAGCTTCCCGCGCCCACGGCGCAACGGCTGCGACGCCCGTCGTGGAAGGACCCGCGGCTCGCCGTCGGCGTCGTGCTCGTGCTCGCCTCGGTGGCCCTCGGCAGCCGGGTCGTCGCCGCCGCGGACGACACGGTCCCCGTGTACGCGGCCGCCGGCGCCCTCGTGCCGGGCGACCCCCTGCAGGAGTCCCGGCTCACCGTCGTCCAGGCGCGGGTCGACGGCGCCCTCGACCGGTACCTCACCGCGGACGCCGACCTGCCGGACGGCGCGGTCCTGCTGCGTCCGGTCGGCCCCGGCGAGCTGGTGCCGCGTTCGGCGGTCGGGGACGCCGAGCGGCTCGACCGCCGCCCGGTCGGCGTCCCGCTGGAGGGCCCGGTCCCGGCGGGGCTGGTCAAGGGGTCCCTCGTCGACGTGTGGGTCTCCGAACCGGACCCCGAGCGTGCCGGCGCGTTCACCGAGCCGGAGCAGCTGGCCGGATCAGCCGAGGTCGCGGAGGTGACCGAGGCTGGCGGCGCGTTCGCCGCCGGCGGGACGACGACGGTGCAGGTGCTCCTGCCCGAGGACCAGCTGCGCCGCGCGCTGCGGGCGCTGGCCGCCGACGCCGAGCTCGCCCTCGTGCTCGTGCCGGGCTCCACCCCGAGCCGGGGATGAGACGGACCCGCCGATGAGCCTCACCGTCCTCACCGCGGTGACCGGCGCCTGGGAGGCGCCGCTGGTCACCGGGCTGGAGCGCGGCACCGGGGTGGTGGTCGTCCGGCGCTGCGCGGACCTGACCGAGCTGCTGTCGGCGGCCGCGGCCGGGCAGGCCCGCGCCGTCCTGCTGTCGGCGGACCTGCGCCGCCTGG
>JBMOMI010000696.1:0-2000 GCA_049325235.1 Actinomycetota bacterium
GCCGTCCCTGGTGCTGGCCGACGCGCTGCGCCGGGACGTGCTCGTGGTCGGCAGCGCGGGAGTCGCCGCGCTCGACGGCAGCACCGGCGAGGAGCTGTCACGCCAACCGCTGCCGGCCGGCTCGGAGGTGGTCGGCGCCGCCGCCACGAACCGGGTCCTGTTCCTCGTCACCTCCGACGGCGGCCTGCTGGAGAGCCGGTGGGCCTACCGGCGCCTCGACGCGCTGGAGCCGGTGGAGCTGCGGGACGTCCCGGCGGTTCGCCGCGTCATCGCCTCCCGGGACGGCGAGCGGCTGCTGGCCGTCACCGACGGCCCGCTGGTCCGGGTGGCGGTGGCCACCGGCGGCGGGCAGGCCGTCCCGGTCGGCGACGTCGTCCCCGCGGCGACGCTGACGCAGGCGCACGACGGGCTCGTCTACCTGGCGGACGGCGAGCGGCTGCGGGTCCTCGACCTCAACGAGCGCTGGGTGACCGGCCGGCTCAGCGGCCCGGTGGACGGCTGGACGACGCCGGTGGCCGCGCTGGCCGGCGTCCCCGAGGGCCTGCTCGTCGTGGACGGCGCGGGCGCCCTGACGCTGGCGCCCTACCCGGTCTGCAACCGCGAGGAGCTCACGAGGCTCGGCGAGGGCGGCCCCACGCCGTAACCGGACGGTGGCCGCCCCCGTTGGGAAGGCATGCGCCGCCCGCTGCCGCTGCTCGCCGTCGCCGTGCTGCCCGCGCTCCTGGTCGCCGCCGGCCCGCCGGAGAGCCGGGCCGCCGCCGGCTTGGACGGCGTCCGGGAGGTGCCCGACCTGACGGTGACCGTCGAGGTCGGCCCCGAGCCCGGCGGCGGAGGGCTCCCCGGCGGCATCGGCGTGGTCGGCGACGCGCCGCCGGCGACGTGCACGGTGGACGCCGACCTGTACCTGCCGGCGTCCGCGTCGCCGGAGCAGCGCGTGCCGGCGATCCTCACCACCAACGGGTTCGGCGGCAGCAAGGCCGACCAGGCGGGGCTGGGCCGGGCGTTCGCCGCCCGCGGCTACGCCGTCCTGTCCTACACGGGCCTCGGCTTCCCGGACTCGACCTGCGCGATCTACCTCGACGACCCGCTGTTCGACGGGCGCGCGGCCAGCCAGCTCGTCGACGTGCTCGCCGGCGCCCGGACCGCGACGACCGCCGACGGCGCGCCGATGCGGCTGGACGTGGTGGCGACCGAGGCACCCGGCGACCCGCTGGTCGGGATGGTCGGCGGGTCCTACGGCGGCCAGGTGCAGTTCGCGGCCGCCGCCGTCGACGACCGCGTCGACGCGCTGGTCCCGCTGATCACGTGGAACGACCTGCAGTACTCCCTCGCGCCGAACAACGCCGGCCTGGACGGCGCGACCCCGTCGACGCCGGGCACGCAGAAGACCGGCTGGACCAACCTCTTCTTCGGCGCCGGCATCGCCGACGGCCTGCAGCAGGCGGGCGTCGGCGAGGTCACCGGCGAGTGCGTCGGCTTCCGCCCGGAGGCGTGCCGGGCCAAGGCGCAGATGGACGCCGCCGGCTACCCCGACGAGCAGACCATCGCGCTGACCGAGCAGGTCTCGGTGGCGCACTACATCAGCCGCGTCAGGGTCCCGACCCTGCTCATCCAGGGCCAGGCGGACACGCTCTTCAACCTCCAGGAGGCCGTCGCCACCTACGAGGGGCTCAAGGCGCAGGGGACGCCGGTGAGGATGGTGTGGCAGTCCTGGGGGCACTCCGGCGGCGGCCGGCCGGCGCCGGGCGAGCTCGACCTGTCCGGCGCGCAGATCGAAGGCACCTACCTCGGCGAGCGGATCGCCGACTGGTTCGCCTACTGGCTCAAGGGCGACAGCAGTGCGGACCCGGGCCCGGAGTTCGCGTACTTCCGGCCGTGGGTCTCCTACAGCGGCAACGCCGAGCCCGCGTACGCGACGGCCGACCGGTACCCGGTGGGCGCCCGCCGCACGCTGTACCTGTCCGGTGACGGCTCCCTGGTGACCTCCCCCAGGGACGTCG
>JBMOMI010000697.1:0-1997 GCA_049325235.1 Actinomycetota bacterium
TCATCGCCGCGGCGGCCGCCACCACGCCCAGCAGCGCGACGAGGGCCACGCCCGCCCACCTCCGACTCAGGGCCACCACGCCGGCCAGGGCAGCCAGCGCCGCTACCACGACCGCCATGCCGACGAACAGCGCCAGCTTGTCGTTCGTCCCGAACGTCGAGATGGCGACGTCCTCGAGCCACGGGGGTGTCAGGTCCACGAACGCGTCCCCGACGACGAGCAGCGGCGCAGTGGTCGGTGAGATCACCGCTGCCAGCACCTCGGCGACGGCAAGCGCGAGCCCGCCGGACGCCACACCCGCGACGGCGGCGAGCAACCACTGGCCGGAGGTTCTCATGGTGGTGGTTCGTCCCCGGGCCGCCCGGGGACTGCCCTCCATCGTGACCCATCCGGCCGCCTGACGACTCCGAACCACCGACGGGGTCGCGGCTCCCGGCCTCGTCAGGCGACCGCGCCGAGGGCGCGCGCCACGTGCGGCGCGAGCGCCCGGAACGCCTGGCCCCGGTGGCTGATCGCGTTCTTCTCCTCCGGGGACAGCTCGGCGCACGTGCGGTGGTACCCGAACGGCGTCAGCACCGGGTCGTACCCGAAGCCCCCGGTGCCCCGCGGCTCGCGCTCGAGGGTGCCGGGCAGGCGGCCGTGCTCCACGTGCTCCTCACCCCCCGGCGTGACGAGCGCCGCGGCGCAGACGAACGCGGCACCGCGGTGTGCGTCAGGGACGTCGGACAGCTGGGCGAGCAGGAGCCGCAGGTTCGCCTCGTCGTCGCCGTGCCGGCCCGCCCAGCGCGCCGAGAACACACCCGGGGCCCCACCCAGGACGTCCACGGCCAGGCCGGAGTCGTCCGCCACCGCAGGCAGACCCGTCTCGCGGGCGACGAAACGCGCCTTCAGCAGGGCGTTCTCGGCGAACGTGACGCCCGACTCCACGACGTCGGGCAGGTCGAAGGACTCGACCCCGACCACGTCGGTCGCGACGTCGAGCGTCGGGGCGTGGTCGGCGAAGGCCTCGGTGAGGATCGCCCTGAGCTCGGCGACCTTGCCCTGGTTGCGGGTTGCGAGCACGAGTCTGACCACTACTCCCCCTGCAGTGCCGCACGCTGCATGGCGGCCAGCTCGGTGCAGCCCGCCAGCCCCAGGTCGAGCAGCGTGTCGAGCTCCCCACGGTCGAACGGCGCGCCCTCCGCGGTCCCCTGCACCTCGACGAACAGCCCACGACCGGTGATGACGAGGTTCATGTCGGTCTCGGCGCGCACGTCCTCGTGGTAGTTGAGGTCGAGAACCGGTGTGCCGTCGACGATTCCGACGCTCACCGCGGCCACGCTGTCCAGCAGCGGGTCTCGCTCGAGGACTCCCCTGCCGAGGGCCCACGCGCAGGCGTCGGCCAGCGCGACGTAGGCCCCGGTGATCGCCGCCGTGCGTGTGCCGCCGTCAGCTTGCAGGACGTCGCAGTCGAGGACGATCGTGTTCTCCCCCAACAGCTTCGTGTCGATGACCGCCCGCAGCGAGCGGCCGACCAGGCGGGAGATCTCGTGCGTCCGGCCGCCGATGCGTCCCTTCACCGACTCGCGGTCGCTGCGCGTCGTCGTGGCGCGCGGCAGCATCGCGTACTCGGCGGTCACCCAGCCCTGGCCCGTCCCCTTGCGCCACCGGGGCACGCCCTCGGTGAACGACGCGGCGCACAGCACGCGGGTGGCGCCGAACTCGACGAGCACGCTGCCTTCCGCGTGCCGCAGCCAGCCTCGGCTGATCCGGACGTCGCGCAGCTGGGCGGGCTCTCGGCCGTCGGGTCGCGTCATGGGGCCCGAGGGTAGCCAGGCGCGCTCAGACGTCGAGGACGGCGTCCGGCCGGGCCAGCTCGATGGGCCCGGCGTTGGTCGGGCGGGCCTCGGCGAGCGCCCGGTCGGCGTCGTTCCACGGCGGTAGGTGGGTGAGCACGAGACGGCGGGCCCGGGCCCGGGTGGCCACCTCGCCGGCACGCCGCCCGGTGAGGTGGATGC
>JBMOMI010000698.1:0-1993 GCA_049325235.1 Actinomycetota bacterium
GGGACCCCCGTGACGGACATGGTCCGTCAGGCCCACTTGTATCCGGGGACGAGGTCCCCGGACTCCCGGCGGTTGCACACGAGGCTCACCACCACTTCACGCCGGCGCCGACGACGGCCACCAGCGCGGCCACGGTCGCAGCCGACACGGCGCTGCGTGCGACCACCTGCCGAGCGATGCGACGACGCATCGCCACCTCCCCCACTCGGGACGGGCCCGATGCCCGCCACTGCGCGTCATGGAAGCGTCGCTACAGGTCACGACGCGAGAAGGAAGTGACCCTTTCAACCGTTCGGCTGACCCTCCGTCGACTGCGCCGTCCGGGTGAGTCGTCGACCTCGGGCGTGCACGCATGGTGACGGGTTGCGCGGGCGTGCCGTTGGCGGCCTCACCCGGACGGAGCCGCCGGCCGCATCCCGGATGACGGTGCGTGGTCGGCCGGGCACTACCCCGTTCGGGTGAGGCTCACGGGAGGCTGATGCCGACGTACTTGGTCTCCAGGTACTCCTCGATGCCCTCGAGGCCGCCCTCACGGCCGAAGCCGCTGGCCTTGACTCCGCCGAAGGGCGCCGCCGGGTTGGACACGATGCCCGTGTTCAGGCCGACCATGCCGGTCTCCAGCCGCTCGGCGACCTTCAGCGCGCGGTTCAGGTCGCGCGTGAACACGTAGGCGACGAGCCCGAACTCGGTGTCGTTGGCCGCTGAGACGGCCTCGTCGTCCGTCGTGAACGTGGCGACCGGCGCCACGGGACCGAACACCTCCTCGGCGAGGATGCGTGCGCCGTCCGGGACGTCGGCGAGCACCGTGGGCCGGTAGAAGTAGCCGGACTGTCCCCAGGACTCACCGCCGCAGACGACGCGGGCGCCCTTGTCGACCGCGTCGGTGACGAGGTCGTGCACCTTGTCGCGCTGACCGGCGTCCACCAGGGGTCCGAGGTCGACGCCCTCCTCGGTGCCGCGCCCGAGCGACAGCGATCGCATCCGCTCGGCGAGCCGGCGGGTGAACTCGTCGGCGACGTCGGCGTGCACGTGGAACCGGTTCGCCGCGGTGCAGGCCTCGCCGATGTTGCGCATCTTGGCGAGCATCGCCCCGTCGACCGCGGCGTCGAGGTCCGCGTCGGCGAACACGAGGAACGGAGCGTTGCCACCGAGCTCCATCGACACGCGCAGGAGCCGCTCCGCGGACTGCTCGACCAGCCGGCGCCCGACCTCGGTGGACCCGGTGAACGACAGCTTGCGCAGCCGCGGGTCGCGGATCAGCGGCTCCATCACCGTGCCGGTGCTGGACGTCGTGACGACGTTGAGCACCCCGTCGGGCAGGCCGCACTCGCGCAGGATGTCGGCCAGGGCGAGCATCGACAGCGGCGTGGCCGACGCGGGCTTGACCACCATCGTGCAGCCGGCGGCCACCGCGGGGCCGATCTTGCGGGTGCCCATCGCCATCGGGAAGTTCCACGGGGTGATCAGCAGGCAGGGGCCGACCGGCTGCTTCATCGTCAGCAGGCGGCTGCCGCCCGCCGGCGCCACCGAGTACCGGCCGTGCACCCGCACCGCCTCCTCGGAGAACCAGCGGAAGAACTCGGCGGCATAGGCGATCTCGGCCTTCGACTCCTTGAGCGTCTTGCCCATCTCCAGGGTCATCAGCAGGGCCAGGTCGTCCTGCCTCGCCATGATCGTCTCGAAGGCGCGCCGGAGGATCTCGCCGCGCTCCCGGGGCGCCGTGGCGGCCCAGCCTTTCTGTGCGGCGACCGCCGCGGACAGCGCCGCGTCGCCGTCCTCGACGCCGGCGTCGGCGACGCTGGCGATCACCTCCCCGGTGGCCGGGTCCTCCACGTCCATCCGCGCACCGGTCGAGGCCTCGCGCCACCTGCCCCCGATGAACAGCCCGGTGGGCACCGCCTCGAGAACCGTCCGCTCGCGCTCCGAGATCGCCGTCATGCGATCAGCCTAGCCACCCGCGGTCGTTCCGCCACCGACTGAAGGGGTTGCGAAA
>JBMOMI010000699.1:0-1992 GCA_049325235.1 Actinomycetota bacterium
CTCGTCGACGCCGCCACCGGGGACGACCGGCTGCTGGACCGCACCGCCAACGACGCGCCCCGCGACCTGGCGTTCTCGCCCGACTCGGCCTGGCTGGCGTGGACCCACCCCGGCCCGGAGCCGCTCAGCCAGATCCGGCTCGCGCGGCTCGCCGACGGCGAGGTGGTCGAGGCCACCCCGATGCGCTTCACCGACGCCGAGCCGGCGTTCACGCTCGACGGACGCCACCTGGCCTTCCTGTCCCGTCGCACGTTCGACCCGGTCTACGACGAGCACGTCTTCGACCTGTCGTTCCCCGCCGGGACCCGGCCCTACCTCCTGCCGCTCGCCGCGGACACGCCGTCCCCGTTCGACCCCACCCGGGAGGGGCGCCCGGCCTCCGCCCCGAAGGAGGAGGACCGCCCGCCGGGCCCGCCGGCGACGAGGGTGGACGCCGAGCACCTCGCCGACCGCGTCGTCCCGGTGCCGGTGCCCGCCGCCCGGTACTCGTCGCTGCGGGCCACCGCCGGCGGCCTGGCCTGGCTGCACGTGCCGCTGCGCGGCGAGCTGGGGGAGGACCTGGCGCGCCCGGGTGCCGAGCCGCCGCGCCCGACGCTCGAGCGGATCGACCTCGCGCACGGCCGTCTGACGGTGTTGGCCGAGAACGTCGACGCGGTCGAGGTCAGCGGCGACGGCACGCGCCTGGTCGTCCGCGACGGCGAGCACGTCCGCGTCGTCCCCGCGGACCGGCCCGCGCCCCCGGAGGGCAAGGGGGACGACGACCCGGACGCCCGGGTCGACGTGGACCTCGGCCGCGTGCGCGTCGTCGTGGACCCGTCGGCCGAGTGGCGACAGATGCTCGACGAGGCCGGGCGCCTGATGCGCGACCACTTCTGGGTGCCGGACCTGGCCGGTGTCGACTGGGACGGCATCCTCGCCCGGTACCGGCCGCTGCTCGACCGGCTGGGCTCCCGCGACGACCTGTCCGACGTCATCTGGGAGGTGCACGGCGAGCTCGGCACGTCGCACGCGTACGAGACGCCGCCCGAGCGCCCCGTCGAGGAGACCCGCCGTCTCGGCCTGCTCGGCGCCGACCTGAGCCCGGACGCGGACGGGACGTGGCGCGTGCGGCGCGTGCTGCCGGGGGAGACCTCGGCGGGGCAGGCCCGCTCGCCGCTGCTGGCCCCGGGGGTCGGCGTCCGCGCCGGCGACGCCCTGCTCGAGGTCGACGGCCGGGCGGTCGACCCGGTGACCGGGCCCGGCCCGCTGCTCGTCGGCACCGCCGGCCGGCCGGTCGAGCTGCTCGTCGAGCCGGCCGACGGCGGGCAGCGGCGGCGCGTGGTGGTCGTCCCGGTTCCGGACGAGACGCCGCTGCGCTACCACGCGTGGGTGTCCGAGCAGCGCGCCGCGGTGCGGGCGGCCAGCGACGGGCGCGCTGGGTACCTCCACGTGCCGGACATGGTGGCGACGGGCTGGGCCCAGCTGCACCGCGACCTGCGCACCGAGATGGCGCGGCCCGCGCTGCTCCTCGACGTGCGGCACAACGGCGGCGGGCACACCTCCGAGCTCGTGGTCGAGAAGCTGGCGCGGCGGGTGATCGGCTGGCAGCTCGGGCGGGGCTGGGAGCCGTTCACGTACCCGTCCGACGCGCGGCGCGGGCCGCTGGTGTGCGTCACCGACGAGAACGCCGGCTCGGACGGCGACATCGTCACCGCCGCCGTCAAGGAGCTGCGCCTCGGGCCGGTGGTGGGCATGCGGACCTGGGGCGGCGTGGTCGGGATCGACGGCCGGTACACGCTCGTGGACGGCACGTCGGTCACCCAGCCCCGGTACGGGTTCTGGTTCGACAGCGTCGGCTGGGACGTCGAGAACCACGGCGTCGACCCGGACGTCGAGGTGCCGGTGCCGCCGCAGGCCTGGGCCCGCGGCGAGGACCCGCAGCTGGAGGCCGCGCTGCGCCTGCTGCTGAAGGCGCTCGACGAGCAGGGTTTCGCGACACCGCCGGACACCGCG
>JBMOMI010000700.1:0-1986 GCA_049325235.1 Actinomycetota bacterium
GCGCTCGACACCGCGCTCGAGTCGTGGGACGCCCGGGTGCCCACCGGGCGGCTCAACGCTTTCCTCGGCGAGCTGGTCGCGGCCCACCCGCACCCGGTGCGCGGCGGCAAGCAGCCGAGGATCCTGTTCGCGACCCAGGCCTCGACGCGCCCCCCGCGGTTCGTCGTCTTCGCCTCCGGCTTCCTCGAGGCCGGCTACCGGCGGTTCATCGAGCGCCGCCTGCGGGAGACGTTCGGCTTCACCGGGACGCCGATCGAGGTCTCGGTCCGCGTGCGGGAGAAGCGACGGGGACGGCCCGGGCGCTGAGGCGGCCTGCTTCGTGCGGAACCGGCGTTCGCCCTGTGTCGACGCGCGGGACCGGGTCTGCTGATGGGGTTGGTCTGCTGCCGGCTCGGCATGTCCGTTCCTGTCTCCCCCGGAGCACCGATGGCCGCGCGGGCTCCGGTTCGGAAGAAGCACTCGCCGGCTGTCGATGGCATGCCGTGTCAGACTGACGTAGGCCGCCTCCGGCGCGAAAGGAGAACGTCATGGCTGCGCCTCTCGTGCTCGACCGCGCCGCCATCGCCGCGGCCGCGGAGCGGTACGGTGTCAAGCGTCTGGTCATCTTTGGCTCCGCCGTCACCGGGAACTTCGACGAGTCGACGAGCGACGTCGACTTCCTTGTCGAGTTCCGGGATGACGTCGGGAATCGCTTCGACGCCTACTTCGGTCTCAAGGAGTCACTCGAAGCCTTGTTCGGCCACCCAGTGGATCTCATCTCGGCCGTTGCCCTGGAGAACCCCTACTTCGCTGCGTCGGTCGAGAAGACCGGGCACGTGGTCTATGCAACCTGAAGCGCCCGCGCTCCTCTGGGACGCCCGCAAAGCGACTCGGCTGATCGCGCAGTTCGTTGCGAACCGCACGTGGCACGACTACGAGAACGACGTGATGCTTCGCTCAGCCGTCGAGCGGCAGTTCCAGATCATCGGCGAGGCACTCAACAGGCTCAGCCGCCTTGATCCCTCCACCGCAGCCCGGATCCCGGACCTGGCACGGATTGTCGCCTTCCGGAACGTGCTCGTGCACGGCTACGCGGTGATCGACAACGAGCTCGTCTGGGAAGTCGCGACCACCCGAGTCGCGGACCTCGCCGCACAACTTGGAGGACTGCTCGACGACGACGACGACGGCGACGACGACGGCGACGGCGCGTAGCGAGCGGCCACCCCTCCCGGGTTGCACGCCGGAACGCCCGTAAACGGACGAACAACCATGCACGACCCTGCAGAGTCAGTTCGCGGTAGCTGCAGACGACGGTCCAGGCCAGGGTCCGCCTCATGGCTCGAGCCGATCACGAAGGAGCCCTCATGCTGGATGTCTGGTTGGCCATCGCCCCGCTCTTCTCTGCCTTGCTCGGTGGTTTCGTCGTTCATCGGGCCACCCGACGCCGCGCCCTCGAGGGTGCCCGTAGGGCGGCGCGTGTCGAGCACCTGATTCGCGCGTACCGAGGGCTCGTGAATGCCGCAAACCGTGCCGCGCCGCTGAACGCTGAACAGACCGACGGCCTAGAGACGGCCCTGACCGACATCATGCTCTTGGGTGAGCGAGCCGAGGTAGAAGCGGCCTCTGAGTTCATCCGCTGCATGGGTCAAGGCGAGCCGACGAACCTGGATGAGGTGCTGGAGGCACTGCGTGACAGCCTGCGTTCGGAGCTGCGCCTGGATCCGACGCCGCTCCCAAGTAACCGGATTCTGCGCATGATCCCCGACGATGCACTGAACCGCCACGGAAGTCCCGGCAGGCGCTGATCCGGCAAGCAGGCGATTCAGAAACGGGACCAGATGGCAGCAGAGACCAGTCCCGGATTCACCAGGCGGTCCCTGACCGGACTTCCGCAGATGATGGGCACACGTGAGCCGGAGAACGGCTTGTGACCTGCGGAAACGCGGAATGGACGCGCGAGGGTCGTGTTACTACACGGCCCGGCTGGTGGGGCGACGCGGTGGT
>JBMOMI010000701.1:0-1986 GCA_049325235.1 Actinomycetota bacterium
AACAACCCTGGTTATTGCGGGAAGGTGGCGGGGTCGACGGCGATCCAGACGTGGCCGGCCCGGGCGAGCACGGCGCCGTCGGAGCCGTAGAGCGTGGTCGCCGTCAGCGTCTTGCGGCCGGAGGCGCCGAGCGCCGCGCCCACCACGACGCACGGCTCGCCGACGCGCGGGCGGCGGGTCACCGCCGCGGTGATCGAGCCCAGCACCATCGGCCGCCCGACGAGGTCCACCGACCAGCCGCCGGGGCAGTCGAGCGCCGCCCAGACCACCGGGGAGGCGACCGCGCCGTCCCCGGCGTCCAGGCTCGCGTCCGGTGTCCAGACGCACGCGGTGACGTCGTCACGGAACAGCAGCGTCCCCGGCTCCAGGCGCAGCCCGTCACCCGGCGCCCGCTGCGGACCGCAGGTGAAGCACGTCGGGAACGGGTGCTCCCGCCGGCCCCGGTAGCGCGCGGCGGCGGCCGCCGCGGTCTCGGCGTCCACCGGCGGGAGCGGCGCCGGCAGCGCGTCGGCGCCGACCTCCCCGGCCGTCAGGACGACGTCCCCGGCGGCCCGCGCCACGGCCGCCCGCGACCCGGGGACGCCGGACACCTCGACGTCCATGGCCGTCTCCAGTGGCGGCGGCCGGTGCAGCCGCACGGACACCGGGGTGGCCGCGTCGTCCGGCGGCAGCAGCAGCGCGGCGAGCGCGCCGGCCGACCAGCCGCCGTTGCCGGAGGCGGGAGGCCCGTTGAAGCGGCGCGGGACGACGAGGCTCGGCACGCCGGCGACGCTACCGGCGGGCGTCACCCGCGGCGCTACCCGCGGACCTCGGCGTACCGGGTCAGGGCCTCGGCACGCTCGGCGGCGTGGTCGACCACGCGCTCGGGGTACCCGCGGGAGTACCCGTCGGCGGCGTCCCACGGCTGGTGCGCGGCGGCCCCGGGCAGGTGGCGCAGCTCGGGCACGTGCCGACGCACGTACGCGCCGTCCGGGTCGAACCGCAGCCCCTGGGAGACCGGGTTGAACACCCGGACGTACGGCGCGGCGTCCGTGCCGCTGCCGGCCACCCACTGCCAGCCGTGGTTGTTGCTGGCCAGGTCGCCGTCGCGCAGCCACCGCAGGAACTCGCGCGCGCCGTGCTGCCACTCCACGTGCAGGTCCTTGACGAGGAAGCTCGCGGCCACCATCCGCACCCGGCCCGGCATCCACCCCTCGGCGCGCAGCTGGCGCATCCCGGCGTCCACGAACGGGAAGCCCGTGCGCCCCTCCCGCCACGCCTCGAACGCGGCTCCCGGGGACTCGTAGCGCATCCGGGCCAGCTCGGGCCGGTAGTACTCGCGGGCCGTCTCCGGCCGGTGCCACAGCACGTCGGCGTAGAACTCCCGCCACGCCAGCTCGTCGCGGAAGGCCTGCGCGCCCCGGGACCGGCGGCCGGCCAGGTCGGCGAGCAGCGTGCGCGGGTGGATCTCGCCGAACTTCAGGTGCGCGGACAGCCCGGAGGTGCCGTCCAGGTCGGGGCGGTCGCGGGTGTCGGCGTAGTCGTCGACGCGGTCGAGGAACGCGGCCCAGCGTTCCCGGGCGGCGTCCTCGCCGACGGGCGGTAGCCGCAGACCACCGAGGTCGGGCTCGGCCGGCAGGTCCTCGGACTCCACCGTGCGCGCCCACCGCAGCCGGGAGGGCTCGGGCGCCGGCGCCGGCCAGCCGTGGGCTCGCCACGCGCGAGCGAAGGGGGTGAACACGCGGAACGGTGCCCCGCCGGCCGTGGTGACCGTGCCCGGCCCGACTGCGTACGGGGTGCCGGTGCGCACCAGCGCCCGCCCGCCGGCGTCCAGGGCACGCTCGACCGCGGCGTCCCGGCGCCGCCCGTACGGACCGGCGTCCGCGGTGACGTGCACGGTCCGGGCGCCGAGCTCGGCCGCGACCGCGGGGACGACGTCCGCGGGCTGCCCGGTCCGGACCACGAGCGCCCCGCCGGTCGCCGTGCGCAGCGCGGCCAGCGACCGGA
>JBMOMI010000702.1:0-1979 GCA_049325235.1 Actinomycetota bacterium
TGACGCGCCCGCGCCCGCTGCCGGTGGCGCTGGTCCCGGTGGAGGCCGCGGCGCTGCTCGCCGTGCTGCTCGCCGCCGGGCCGCTCGAAGGCGTCAGCGTGCTCTACGCCGTGGCGTACTCTCTGGTCCCGTCGCGGTCGGCCACGCGAGTGCTCACCGGCATCGGCACCGCCGTGGGGGTGCTGCTGGCCGCGTACGCGCTGGTCGGCGGCTCCGGCTCGGCCGTCGCCGCGAACGTGTTCGGTCTCGTCTTCGGTACCGGCCTGACCTTCGTGATCGTGCGCATCGTGTCCGCCGAGTCCGACGAACGGCACCGGCAGGAACGCTTCCTGGCGGCCGTGATGGAGAGCCTGGACACCGGTGTGATCGCGTGCGACCGCGACGGCACGCTCAGCCTCTTCAACCGCGCCGCCGAGCGGATGCACGAGGAGAGCATGCTCGGCGCTCGTTACGACCAGTGGACGCGGTTGGCGGAGCAGCACGGCCTGGACAGCGAGCTGCCGCTGGCGAGGGCGTTCGCCGGCGAGCGAGTCGAGAACGCCACCGTCGACGTCCCGATGCTCGACGGGGTGCGCACCTCCGTCGTCAACGCCCAGCCGATCGTGGACCCGTCGGGCGAACGCGTCGGCGCGGTCGCCGCGCTGCACGAGGTCACCGAACGGCAGCGCGCCGAGCGCCGGCTCGAGCAGATGGCGCTGCACGACCACCTCACCGGACTGCCCAACCGTCGCCGGCTCGAGCACGAGCTGACTCAGGTCGTGCGGGCGGTGGAGGCCGGGTCGTCCTCCGCGGTCCTCGTGCTCGACCTCGACGACTTCAAGCTGCTCAACGACAGCCAGGGCCACCTCGCCGGTGACCGGCTGCTCGTGCGGGCCAGCGGCGTCCTCAGGTCCCTGCTCCGTCCGCAGGACCTCCTCGCGCGGCTGGGGGGTGACGAGTTCGCGGTCGTCCTGAGGGACGTCGGCGAGGCCGAGGCCATCGCCGTCGCTGACCGCGTCTCGGCCGCCTTCGCGTCCACGCGGGAGATCCGGGCTCCCGGGCACCCGCCGGTGACCGTCAGCATCGGCATCGTCCCGGTGCGCGCCGGGGACACCCCGGACCAGCTGCTCCGCAACGGTGACCTGGCGATGTACGCAGCCAAGGAGGCCGGCAAGAACCGGTGGAGCCTCTACGACCCGACCATGCACGAGCGGCTCCTGGAGACCCTCGCGATCGAGAAGGACCTCGCCGGAGACCTCGAGGCCTGCGGGCTGCACCTGCACTACCAGCCGGTCGTCGACCTGACGACCATGCGTCCACGGGGCTTCGAGGCCCTGCTGCGCTGGGACCACGAGCGGTTCGGTGCGCTGTCGCCGGCTCGTTTCATCCCCGTCGCCGAGAGCTCCGGGGCGATGGCGCGCCTCGGCATCTGGGTGCTGCGGCGCGCCGTGCGGCAGCTCGCCGAGTGGCGCGAGCTGGGGGCGGGCACCGCCGGCCTCGCCGTGTCGGTGAACCTCTCGCCGTCCCAGCTCGACTCACCGGACCTGGTCCCCGACGTCCTGCGGGCCCTTCAGGACGCCGGGCTGCCACCGGAGTCCCTCGTGCTGGAGGTCACCGAGTCGGGGCTGCTGCGGCGCGAGACAGACGTGGCCACGCTCCAGCAGCTCGCCGACCACGGAATCCGGCTCGCGATCGACGACTTCGGCGCGGGCTTCTCCTCCCTCGCGAGGATCCAGGCCCTTCCCGCCCACGAGATCAAGCTGGACCGCAGCCTGATCCGGGACGTCGGCAGCGGGGGTGCGCTGGCCCGCGCCGCGATCGAGTTCACCCACGCTCTCGGTCGGCACGTCGTCGTGGAGGGGATCGAGACGGCCGAGCAGCTCGAGTTCGTCCGGTCACACGGGTGCCGGTGGGCGCAGGGCTTCCTGCTCGGCCGGCCGGCCGCCCCCGACGCCGTCAGGGCGCAGCTGACCGACGACTTCCAGCATCTTCGCGTCTGA
>JBMOMI010000703.1:0-1979 GCA_049325235.1 Actinomycetota bacterium
CGACGAGCTAGGGCCCGAGCGCGTCGCTTCCGGCGACCGCGGGGTGGCCGCGGGCGGCGAGCCGGCGGGCCAGGTCGGCGAGCAGCGGGTCGGCCGGCGCCGGCGGCGGGCCGGCGCCCGCGCCGGGTCCCTCGAGGTGCTCCAGCAGGGCCCGCAGCGCCTGCGAGCCGGGGGTGCGCAGCCGCTCGGGGTCCAGGTCGCCCGCGCGCAGGCAGGAGACGACCGTCAGGTGGCGGCGGGCGCGGCTGGTCACGACCGCCAGCCGCGCGGCGCCGCCGTCGGCGTCGAGCCGGCCGAACCGGTGCAGCACGCGGCCGTGCGGCGTGCGCCCGAACCCGACCGTGACGATGACGGCGTCCCGCACGGCGTCCTCGGCGCGGTCCGCGTCGGTGACCACGAACGGCTCGGACGTCGCACCCGCCAGCCAGCGGGCCACGTCCGGGTGGTCGGGCAGCTCCGCCCGCAGCGCGTCGGCGACCCGGCGCGCGTGCGGCCGGCTCAGCGACAGGACGGCGAGCGACTCCCCCGGCCGGGTCCGCACGTGCTCCAGGACGAGGGCCACGACCCGGTCCACCTCGGCGTCGACGCTCTCCACGGACCCCTCCGGGCCCGGGTGCCCTGACCCGTCCGGAACGACGTCCAAGCGCACCGCGGCCGCCCCCGGCGGGGCCGGGACCCGCCGCTGCGGCGCGGCGCCCGGCGCCACGACGTCCACCGCGGAGCCGAGCTCGGCGGGCATCCGGTGCTGCCGCGTGAGCCGCGCGGTGGGCAGCACGTCGTCGAGCAGGTCGAGCACGGACCGGCGGGCCGCCGGCCCCTCCGGGCCGGGGTCCTGCGTGCCGTCGGCGGCGGCGAGCGGAGCCGGGGGCAGGCCCGCCGGGTCGCCGACGACCACCACCTGCGCCGCGCGGGCCAGGGCCAGCGCGCCCGCGGCCGCGCCGACCCGGTGCGCGCCGGCGAGGACGACGACGTCCACCGGCGCCGTCGCCGGCACCTCCTGGGGCAGCGCCAGCGGCCCGGTGGCCCGGCACGGCGCGGTGCCGGTCACGGCCACGGCGTCTCGCACGCGACGGGCCACCTCGCGCCGCCGCCGCCGCTCCAGGGCCCGCACGCCGTCCACCGCGCGCTCGTGGGCCGCGGCATCGGTGCCGGCGAGGTCGGCGTCGGCGGCCAGCAGCAGCTGCAGCAGCGACCGCCACCAGGCGAGGTCGAGCTCGGCGGCGACGGCGGCCGCGGTGCAGCCCCGCTCCCGCAGGTCGGCGACGAGCTCCTCCAGGCCCAGCTCGCGCAGCCGGGCCAGCGCGGCGGTCCGGCCCGGCAGGGTGCGCGCGGCGTCGGAGTCGCCGGCGAGCCGCTCGAGGCGGCGCGTCAGGGCGGGCAGCGGCAGCTCGAGCAGCCGGCCGCCCTCGGCGGTGCCGGCCAGCACGCGCTCGAGCCGGCGCAGCTCCCGCGTCACCTCGGCGTGCGCGGCGTCGACCTCGGCCAGGCCCGACGGCACCCGCGGCCACCCGCCGCCGGAGGAGTGGTGCTGCCACTGCTCCCGCTGCGCCTGAGCGGCGACCAGCGCCGCGTGCAGGTCGGCCACCGCGATCCCGGGCCGCAACAGCTCGCGCGCCTGCTTCTCCCAGCGGCGCCGCTGCCACAGGCCCATCTCGACGCCGTGCTCGGCGCGCCACGCGGCCGGGGCGGTGGCGGCGACCATCTCGGTCACCGGCCGCTCGAACACCGCCGGGGTGAACACGTCGAGGGTGCCGCGGACGCCGACGAGCAGGTCCAGCTGCCGGCCCCAGGCGGCGACGCTGTCGGCGAGCCCCAGCCCCGCGTCGGCGGCGACCCGCGCCATCCGCTCGCGCAGGGCCGGCAGCTGCTCGCTCAGCAGCCGGCCGGTCGCCGCGAGCACGTCGGCGGCCTCGGCGTCCCCCGCCGGCTCGGCGCCGTACCAGGGGCTGCGCCGCGCGGCCGGGTCGAACGCGCCGTGC
>JBMOMI010000704.1:0-1977 GCA_049325235.1 Actinomycetota bacterium
CGACGGCGCTGTCGGAGAACGGGTACGTCAGGAACAGCTCGAGCGACTGCGTCAACGCGTCGCCGGACGCGGCCAGCTGGGTGAGCACGGGGTCGAGGGCCCGCAGGTTCGCCACGGTGTCCTCCTGCGACGCCTCGATGACCCGAGTGGCGGTGACCCCGAGGTCGGACAGCGCGGTGAGCATCGCGGTGAGCTGCTCGCGCTGGTCGGCGAGGACGGCGAGCCCGCCGGGGATCTCGTCGAGCGCGACCTCGAGGTCCTGCTTCTGCTGGGCCAGTGTCGCCGCGAGCGCGTCGATCGCCTCGATGGCGCGGACGATCTCGGACTTCTGCGCCTCCAGCCCGGAGACGAACACGTCCAGCTCGCGCAGCACCCCGCGGACGTCGGACTCCCGGCCCTCGAGGGCGTTCGCCACCTCGCGGTTGATGATCTGCAGCTGGGCGACCCCGCCGCCGTTGAGGAGCAGCGACAGGGCGCCGAGGACCTCCTCGACCTCCGCGCTGCGCGTCGTGCGCTCCAGCGGGATGACGTCGCCGTCGGACAGCCGCCCGACCGGCTCGCCGGTCTGCGGCCGCGCCAGGGCCACGAACTTCTCGCCGAGCAGGCTGGTCTGCCGGATCTGCGCGACGGCGTTGTCGGGCAGCTCGACGTCCCCGGACACCCGGACGACGACCTCGGCCGCCCAGCCGTCGAGGCGGACCTCCTCCACCGAGCCCACGGTGACGTCGTCCACCTTGACCGCCGACTGCGGCACCAGGTCCAGCACGTCCGCGAACTGGACCGTGACGCGGTAGGCGTCGTCTCCGGTGGCGGCGCCGCCGGGCAGCGGCAGGTCGTAGGCGCCCTGGCACCCGGCCACGAGCGACAGGCCGGTGGCGGCGGCCACGGCGCGGACCAGGCGGGCGGTCACGGCCGGCCCCCCTCGAGGATCCCGCCGAGCGTCGGGTCGGTCGTCGCCGGGGCGCTGCCGACCGGCGGCACCCGGCTCAGCCCGCCGAGCGGCAACCCGGAGATGTCGACGGCACCGGAGCCGAGCAGCGTCGAGATCGCCGGCAGCAGCTGCTGGCACACCTGGCCGTCGGGGTCGGCGCCGGCACCGTTCAGCAGGGAGCACACGAAGAGGGCGGGGTCGTCGCCCTGCTCGGTGTGGTTGCGGGTGTCGAGCGTGCCCGACGCGCCGTTGTAGGCGTTGTTGAGGTTGCCGAGCGCGACCGGGCCGTTGACCAGGGTCTCGGCGAAGGCGTCCTGCTGGGCGACCACGGATCCGGTGACCTCCTCGAGCGCGGCGATGTCCTCGCCGAGCACCTGCCGGTTCTCCTGCACGAAGGTGGAGACCTCGGCGAGCGCCACGGCGAGGTTCTCCATGGCCGCGGCGAGGTCGTCCCGCTCACCGGAGAGCTGGTCGGCGACCGAGGCCAGGTTGGTGTTGAGCTCCCGCACCTGGGCGTCGCTGGACGCCAGCGTCGTCGTGAACACCTGAAGGTTCCGCACGGTGGTGAACAGGTCGTCGTCCCCGCCGGCGAGCGCGTCCAGGGCCAGCGACATGTCGCGCAGGGTCGTCCCGAGGGCCTCGCCCTGGCCGTCGAGGTTCGCGGCGCCGGTGTCGAGCACCCGGGTCAGCGCGCCGTCGGAGTTCGCCCCGTCCGGTCCGAGCGCGACCATGAGGTCGTCCAGGCTGGAGTACACCCGGTCGAGCTCCACCGGCACGGCGGTGCGGTCGACCCCGATCACGTCCCCGTCGGCGAGCTCGGGCCCGCCGGTGTACACCGGCAGCAGCTGCACGTACCGGTCGGAGACGACGGACGGCGACACGACGGCGGCCTTCGCGTCCGCCGGCACCTGGTACTGGCCGTCGTACTCGAGGACCACCTCGACGTTGTCCCCCGCCGGCTCGACGGACACCACCTCGCCGACGCGGACGCCGAGGATGCGCACGTCCGACCCGGGGTAGAGGCCGACCGCGCGGGTGAACTCGGC
>JBMOMI010000705.1:0-1976 GCA_049325235.1 Actinomycetota bacterium
GCGGGGGAGCGGGATCGACCAGCGGCCTTCGCGCCCGCCAGCGGCGCACCCAGGAGGGGACGTCGTCCGCCGGCATCGGCCGGGCGAACAGGAAGCCCTGCGCGAAGTCGAATCCCAGCTCCTTCACGAGCGCCAGCTGGGCCGTCGTCTCGACGCCCTCGGCGAGCGCCTGCGCCCCGACGCCGTGGGCCGTCGCGGCCACGCCCTGCAGCAGCCGGCGACCCAGGTCGTCGCCCACCCGCTGCACCAGCGACCGGTCCACCTTGATCGCACTGGCCGGGAAGCCGACCAGGTAGTTCAGCGACCCGTAGCCGACGCCGAAGTCGTCGATCGCCACGAGCGCCCCGGCGGCCGTCAGCGCGCGGAGCCGCTGTGCGACGTCCTCGACGACGGGGACGGCGTCGTGCTCGGTGATCTCCAGCACCAGGTCGCCGCAGCCGAGGCCCGCCGACGCGGCGGCGCCGGTGACGGTCTCCACGAGGTCGGGCGCCAGGAGGGAGGCCGACGACAGGTTGACCGAGACGACGAGGTCGTCGATCCCGTTCCGGCGCCAGGCCGCGAGGTCGTGCGCCGCGTTGCGCAGCACCACGGCGTCCAGCGCCTCCATCAGGCCGAGTCGCCCTGCGGCGTCCAGGAACTCGTCAGGTGGCACGAGCCCGAGCTCCGGGTGCTGCCAGCGCACGAGGGCCTCGACGCTTCCGACGCGGTCGCGGCGGACGTCGACGATCGGCTGGTAGTGGACGACGATGCCGTCGCCGGTCGCGAGCGCACCGGGAAGCGCCTCCCACAGCGCCTGCTCGCGCTCGTGCGCGTCGCGGAGTGCGGCCGAGGCGACGACGACCCCGCCGCCGGACCGCTTCGCTTCCGAAAGAGCCAGGTCGGCGTCCCGCAGGGCGTCGCGGACGGCGGAGTCGACCACGTCCGGGGAGGCGTCGTCGTCCACGGGGGTCAGCGGCACGACGCCGATGCTCGGGGCGAGGTCCACCGGCCGAGAGGCCACGGAGAACGGCGCCGACAGCGCGTCCAGCAGTCGGACACCGGTCTGCCGGCCGTCACCGCCGCCGAGGACGGCGAACTCGTCGCCTCCCAGCCGGCAGACCAGCGCGGCGGTTCCGCTCGACTGCAGCAGCCGATCCGCGACCTGGCACAGCAGGTCGTCTCCCGCGGTGTGGCCATGGCGGTCGTTGACGTGCTTCAACGAGCTCAGGTCGAGCAGGAGCAGCGACTTCGGTGAGCCTGGGACCAGGCACCGCTCCAGAGCCGTCCTCAGAGCGCGCCGGTTGGGCAGCTCGGTGAGCGGGTCGGTGTGGGCGAGCGCCCGCATCTGGCGGACCACAAGGTGGCTGCGGGCCAGCAGCAGCCCGATCGCGACCGCCGCCGCTCCGGCGAGCACGGGCAGATGAACGTCGAGGAGCTCCAGCTCGTCGGCGACCGGCAGCAGCGGCAGCACGAGCGCGATCGCGCCAAGCCTGGGGAGCCCACGGTGGCCCGGACCGTGCACCAGTGCCGTGCGCCCCACCCGCGTCATGCTCGGATGCCACGCCGCAGCGGCGAGCAGGAACCATGTCGTCGCTGCCAGGGCGTCCACCGGGTGGCCCGGGTCGTAGTGGCGCTGCGCAGCGTGCACCCAGCTGAGGACGTGCCAGGTCCACAGCGAAGCCACCGCGACGACGAGCAGGAGCAACGCCGGTGTCATCGGGGGCCTGGACCACAGCGCGCGCATGACGATCGCCGCCAGGCACAGGTCACCCGCCGCCTGTACCGCGAAGCTGATCTCGTGGACCGGCGTGAACCGCAGCGGCACCGTGGACAGGTGCCACGCCAGCGCGAAGCCCACGGCCGCCAGGACCCCGAGGTCCATCCGGAACAGCCGCCGCTCCTGACTGCCTTCGCGCGCCACCATGAGCGCCGAGTAGCACAGCAGCGCGTAGGAGCCGGCCAGCGCGGCGGCCACGAACGCCGGCTGCGAGGCCGCC
>JBMOMI010000706.1:0-1969 GCA_049325235.1 Actinomycetota bacterium
CCTGGCGCTGCTCACCGAGGCGGACGTGCTCGGCAAGGCGGGTGCGGCGTCCACGAAGGACATGCGGCGCATGCCGAGCCGGCGCCGCACCATGGTCGACCCGCTGCAGCTGCGGCCGGGTGACTTCGTCGTCCACGAGCAGCACGGCGTCGGCCGGTACGTCGAGATGGTGCAGCGCACGGTCGGTGGGGCGCAGCGCGAGTACCTGGTGATCGAGTACGCGCCGTCCAAGCGGGGTCAGCCGGGGGACCGCCTCTTCGTGCCGACGGACTCCCTCGACCAGGTGACCCGGTACGTGGGAGGCGAGGCGCCGACGCTCAACAAGATGGGCGGCGCGGACTGGGCCAAGACCAAGGGCCGCGCCCGCCGGGCGGTCCGGCAGATCGCCGGCGAGCTGATCCGCCTGTACTCGGCCCGGATGGCGACGCAGGGCCACGCCTTCGGGCCGGACAGCCCGTGGCAGCGGGAGCTGGAGGACGCGTTCCCCTACGTGGAGACCCCCGACCAGCTGGCCACGATCGACGAGGTCAAGGCCGACATGGAGCGGCCGCTGCCGATGGACCGGCTCATCTGCGGTGACGTCGGCTACGGGAAGACGGAGATCGCCGTCCGCGCGGCGTTCAAGGCCGTGCAGGACGGCAAGCAGGTCGCCGTGCTCGTGCCGACGACGCTGCTGGTGCAGCAGCACCTGGAGACGTTCTCGGAGCGCTTCGCCCCGTTCCCGGTGACCGTCAAGGCGCTGTCGCGGTTCCAGACCGACGCGCAGGCCGCCGCCGTCAAGGCGGGGGTCGCCGACGGCAGCGTCGACGTCGTGATCGGCACGCACCGGCTGCTGACCGGCGAGGTGCGGTTCAAGGACCTCGGGCTCGTCGTCGTCGACGAGGAGCAGCGTTTCGGCGTCGAGCACAAGGAGACGCTGAAGCAGCTGCGCACGAACGTCGACGTGCTGGCGATGAGCGCCACGCCGATCCCGCGGACGCTGGAGATGGCGGTGACCGGGATCCGCGAGATGTCCACGCTGGCAACGCCTCCGGAGGAGCGCCACCCGGTCCTGACGTATGTCGGGGCCTACGACGACAAGACGGTGTCGGCGGCGATCCGGCGGGAGCTGCTGCGCGAGGGTCAGGTCTTCGTCGTCCACAACAAGGTGGACTCCATCGAGCGTGCTGCCCGGCGGATCTCGGAGCTGGTCCCGGAGGCGCGGGTCGCCGTCGCGCACGGGAAGTTGAACGAGCACCGGCTGGAGCAGGTGATCGTCGACTTCTGGGAGAAGCGCTTCGACGTGCTCGTCTGCACGACGATCGTCGAGACGGGCCTGGACATCTCCAACGCCAACACCCTGATCGTCGAGCGCGCCGACCTGCTCGGGCTCTCCCAGCTGCACCAGCTGCGCGGGCGTGTCGGCCGCGGGCGCGAACGGGCCTACGCCTACTTCATGTTCCCGCCGGAGCGGCCGCTGACCGAGACCGCGCACGACCGGCTGGCGACGATCGCCCAGAACACCGACCTGGGCTCGGGCATGCAGGTGGCGATGAAGGACCTCGAGATCCGGGGCGCCGGCAACCTGCTGGGGGGCGAGCAGTCCGGTCACATCGCCGGGGTCGGCTTCGACCTGTACGTGCGGCTGGTGGGCGAGGCCGTCGCCGAGTTCCGCGGCGAGGGCGAGAAGGAGCACGTCGAGGTCAAGATCGAGCTGCCGGTCGACGCGCACATCCCCCACGACTACGTCGCCCACGAGCGCCTGCGGCTGGAGGCCTACCGCAAGCTCGCCGCGGTCGAGACCGAGCGGGCGGTGGACGACGTCCGCGCGGAGCTCGTGGACCGCTACGGCGAGCCGCCGGAGCCGGTGGAGAACCTGCTGGCCGTCGCCCGGTTCCGGGCGCACGCGCGGTCGGCCGGGCTGACCGAGATCACGGTGCAGGGCAACCACATTCGGTTCGCCCCGGTCGAGCTGCGCGAGTCCCAGCAG
>JBMOMI010000707.1:0-1968 GCA_049325235.1 Actinomycetota bacterium
GTCGGCCTCGATCGCCGAGCGGACCGCGGCCACGACGAAGTCGGCGTGGCCGGCGTCCTCGAGCACCTGCTCGACGAGCTCGCGGGTGGAGTCGTCGACGTAGCGGGCGATCTCCCGGTAGAAGTCCGTCGCGATCCCGTCGCCGACGTACGCCTTGACCAGGCTCTCCAGCCAGTCGCTGGGCGCCGTCCGCTCGTGGAAGGCGTCCACCGCGGCGACGAACGGCAGCATCGCCTGCTCGGGGTCGGCGCCCATCTCCTTGAGCCGGGCCACGAGCGCCTCGAAGTGCGCGAACTCCTGGACGGCCATCCGGCCCAGCCGCGCCTTGTCCGGGAGCGTCGGTGCCATCTCGGCGTCCTCCGCGAGGCGCGTGAACGCCGTGATCTCCCCGTACGCCAGGGCGCCGAGCAGGTCCACCACGGCGGTCCGGTAGTCGGGTGCGGCCGCTGCGTCGTCGGACATGGAGCGGAGCCTAACGACGCCCGGCTGGGCCGGGCGGCCGGCAGCGGGTACCCTGGGCGCCGTACCTCGGTTGACCGGTCGCGAGCCACGATCGGCTGCCGACCCACTGCGGAGCGGCCCGCCGGCCGTTCGCCAGTCACGCCGGATGCGTGGCCGGCGCCCGGCGCGAGGCCCCCGCACCGAGACGTGAGGCCATCACCCGTGTCCGACGACACCCGTACCCCGACCGTGCCCGAGCTCGCCGAGAAGACCTTCGGCGACTACGGCGTCCAGCCCCAGATCGTCGACGCGCTCGCGCGCGTCGGCATCGTCCACCCGTTCCCGATCCAGGCGATGACCCTGCCCGTCGCCCTGTCCGGCCACGACATCATCGGTCAGGCGAAGACCGGCACCGGCAAGACGCTGGGGTTCGGCATCCCGCTGCTGCAGCGGGTGACCGGTCCCGGCGAGCCGGGCTGGGACGACCTCGAGGCGCCGGGCAAGCCGCAGGCGCTCGTCATCGTCCCTACCCGGGAGCTCGCGGTGCAGGTGGCCGGTGACCTCGACGCGGCCAGCGCCCTGCGGGCCGCCCGCGTGCTCACCGTCTACGGCGGCCGGGCCTACGAGCCCCAGATCGAGGCGCTGCGCCGTGGCGTCGAGGTGGTCGTCGGCACGCCGGGGCGGCTGCTCGACCTCGCCCAGCAGGGTCACCTGGAGCTGCGGCACGCTCGCGCCGTCGTGCTCGACGAGGCCGACGAGATGCTCGACCTCGGCTTCCTGCCGGACGTCGAGCGCCTCCTCTCCCTCACCCCCGCCGGCCGGCACACGATGCTCTTCTCCGCGACCATGCCCGGCCCGGTCGTGGCGCTGGCCCGGCGGTACATGACCCAGCCGACCCACATCCGCGCCTCGCACCCGGACGAGGGCGGGCACACCGTCGAGGCCGTCTCGCAGTTCGTCTACCGCGCTCACGCGATGGACAAGATCGAGGTGCTCGCGCGGCTCCTGCAGGCCGAGGGCCGCGGGCGCACGATCGTCTTCGCCCGCACCAAGCGGACCGCGGCGAACGTCGCCGAGCAGCTGACCGAGCGCGGCTTCGCCGCCGGCGCGATCCACGGCGACCTCGGGCAGGGCGCCCGCGAGCAGGCCCTGCGTGCCTTCCGCAACGGCAAGATTGACGTCCTGGTCGCGACCGACGTGGCCGCCCGTGGCATCGACGTCGAGGACGTCACGCACGTGGTGAACTACCAGTGCCCCGAGGACGAGAAGACCTACCTGCACCGCATCGGCCGCACGGCCCGCGCGGGCGCCACCGGCACCGCGGTGACGTTCGTCGACTGGGACGACATGACCCGCTGGGCGATGGTCAACAAGGCGCTCGACCTCGGCATCCCCGAGCCGCAGGAGACCTACTCCACCTCGCCGCACCTGTTCTCCGACCTCGGCATCCCCGAGGGCGTCACCGGTGTCCTGCCCCGCTCGGCCCGCACGCTGGAGGGCCTCGCCGGCGAGGAGATCGAGGACCTC
>JBMOMI010000708.1:0-1107 GCA_049325235.1 Actinomycetota bacterium
TGCGCGCTCGATGGTCCGCGTCGGCGGCATGCTCGACCTTCGCCCGGCGGATGTCCCGCAGCGCCTTCGTAGGCGACAGCGGTTCGGCGGTCAGCGACAGGGCACGTCGCGCTCCGGGTGCGAGCAGCAGCGGCTGCAGGAAGCCGGCGTGGACCTCGCTGCGGGGCCACTCCTGCACCCAGTAGACCGCGTGGTGAGCGGAGTCGGTGCGAATCGACGCCCAGTCCTCGTCGATGGCCATCGGCCCCGCGAGCAGCGATGTGGAGGCGCCGTCTTCCGGCTCCTCAGGGTCGCGACGTGCTACACCGAGCGGGTCGTAGGTAACGCGCAGCACCGAGCTGAGACGCTGGCGGGCTACCCACCCGTGTACGTCGAGGTCAGCGGCGCGAGCCGCCTCGGCGACCGCGGCCAGTTGCTCCTCCGCCGCGGCCAGCGACGCCGGCGAGGTGCCGCGCTTGCCGGAGCGGGAGGTGCGGATCGCGATCGCAAGGAGGCACTCATGGCGATCGGTGACCTGCTCGGCATCGGCGACGAGCTCGGCCAGCACCCGTGCGGCCCAGGGCGCGTCTGTCAGCGCATGCTCGGCCCACCATCGGCGCACGGGTGCACCGCCACCGGGAAGGCAACGCTGGAGGACCTGAAGACGTACGACGGACGGCTGCTGGCACAGGCTGGCGAGGAGGCGTCCCCAGCCCGCGACTCGCCGTTGCTGCGTAGCGTCGTCGGTGAGGGCGAACCCGGTGCCGCTGGCGGACAGCATCGCCGTGATCGTGGAGTCCCTCGGATCGTGGATCAGCGCGGCGCTCGACCCTGTGGCCTCGATCACCCGCAGGCGGCACCCGACGCCGGGAAGCTCCAGCTCCGATGCCGTGAGGTCCTGAAGGCGCACCCGGTGGCGCGTGTGTGCCAGAGCTCGTCGGATCCCCCAGTGACCGACCACGGGAAGCCACGAGAGGATCGGTCGCCCGGCGACGGGGACGAGGGCCGCGACTGCCGGGATGCTCCATAGGGGTGCCGCCAGAAGGATGCCGGCGGCCCCGGCGGTGTACTCGGCAAGCACGGCGACAGTCAGGGCGATTCCCAGCGCCGCGGTCTGGGCCGCGGTGA
>JBMOMI010000708.1:1117-1955 GCA_049325235.1 Actinomycetota bacterium
GCCCCAGGAGTAGGCCTCGGCGCTCTCGTCGGCCGAAGCGCACGGTGGCGGCACCGGTGTCGGTCACCGCTGATCACCGTCGCGTCGGGGTCCCCTCCGCGAGGGATCGAAGACCGTGGTCGTGGCTGTTCCGGTGCGGGGCGCGGGGTTCCCGCTAGAGGCAGATCGCGGGGTCGGCGGCTGGGTGCCGCCGGGACGAGATGCGGCTCCCACTCCCCTTGCAGCACTCTTGGCGGCGCCACCCCCTCGGACGGCACCGCCGGCACCACGGAGCAGAGCGGTGGTAGCCGCCGACTGGGCCATGTACCTGGTCTGCGACGCCGTGGAGCGGACAGCGCCCGGGATCGGGCTGGCGGCCATGGTGCCGTGCAGGACACTGGCCGCCTCCATGCCCGACCAGTGCACGAAGCGCCAGGTGAGCCAGGGCGCGAAGACAGCGATCGACAGCAGGATGAGCCCGACGAGCAGGTCCGAGAGCGCGGCCGTCGTCGGCTGCGTGTCTGGGGTCCCGGGTGTTGTCGTGGTGCCGTCGCTGCCGAAAGCGCTCATCCCGACGACGAAGACCACGACGATGACGACCTTGCAGAGCACCAGCGCTGCCATGGCCTCGATCCAGCGGCGGGTCCAGACCCGCGTCTGGTCCCACGCCGCGCCGGCGAAGGCGACCGGCGCGAAGACGGCGACGAGCAGGACAGCCGCCTTGCGGAACAGCAGGACCGCCCACAGCAGCATCGAGCCGATGATGATCGCGATGCCGAGAAGCATCTGAAGCACCGGCCCGGCTTGCGGTCCCGCAAGCCAGGTGAGCTTCAGAAAGCGCAGAGCAGCGCCCTTCACC
>JBMOMI010000709.1:0-1953 GCA_049325235.1 Actinomycetota bacterium
ATGCCGCGCGACGTGCCCCCGCGTCAGGCGGTCTTGAGGAACACCCCGAAGACCGGCGGCCGCGAGCGCAGCAGCTCGAGCCGGCCGCCGTCGGCGGTGACCAGGTCCCGGGCCAGCGCGAGGCCGAGGCCGGTGCTGCGGGCGCTGCTGACCTTCCGCTCGAAGACGCGGGCCCCGAGGGAGTCCGGGATGCCGCTGCCCTCGTCGCCGATCTCGAGCACCACGGACGTGCCGCTGGTCCGCGTGCGGACCGTGGTGGTGCCGGCCCCGTGCTGCAGGCTGTTCTCCAGGAGCGTCGCCACGGTCTGCGCGAGCGGCCCGGGGGTGGCCAGGACGACGACGTCCTCCGGCACCTCGACGTCCAGGGTCCGCCCGGCCGCGGTGAACTGCGGCAGCCACTCCTCCTGCTGCTGGCGCAGCACCTCCGACAGCACCAGCGGCGTGCGCGCCGGCTGCGAGCGCCTCGTGCGGGCGAGCAGGTCGTCGACGACCTGGACGAGGCGCTCCACCTGGTCCAGCGCGATCCGGGCCTCCTCGCGGACCGCGTCGTCCTCGGCCGAGGACATGATCTCCTCCAGCCGCATGGACACCGCGGTCAGCGGGGTGCGCAGCTGGTGGCTCGCGTCCGAGGCGAACTCCCGCTCGGCCGCCAGCCGGGCCGCCATCCGCTCGGCGCTGCTGGCGATCTCGGCGGCGACGAGGTCGACCTCCTCCACGCCGCTCGGCTGCGGTGACGGCCGGATCTGCCCCGACCCCAGCTGGACGGCGCTGTCCGCCAGCGCCACCAGCGGCGCGGCGAGCCGGCGGGCCTGCACCAGCCCGAACGCCCAGCCGGCGGCCACCGCGATCGCGGCGACGACGAGCACGAGCGCGACCACGCTGGCCGCGTCGGCGACGACCGCCGCGCGCGGCACCTCGATCCGCACGGACAGGCCCTCGGTAGAGGTCGTCGACCCCACGTAGTAGGGCGGGTCCTGCGGGCCGGCGGTCAGCACCTGGCCGTCCGGCAGCTCGACGACCACGTGCGCCGTCCACTCCCGGTCGGCGTTCACGTAGGGCTCGAGCGCGTCCGCGGTGACGGCCTGGTCGAACTCCAGGCGCCGCTCGATGCTGCGGGCGAGGGCGTCGGAGCGGTCCTGCGCGCTGCGCAGCGCCGAGTCGCGCACCAGCGCCGCCCCGGCGATCGCGAGCGGCACGCCGAGCAGCAGCACGGCCAGCACCACGGAGGCCACCGTGGCCTGGAGCACCCGACGTCTCACCGCCGGCTAGTCCCGCTCGAACCGGAACCCGACGCCGCGGACGGTGGTGATGAACCGGGGGTTGGCCGCGTCGTCGCCGAGCTTGCGGCGCAGCCACGACACGTGCATGTCGAGGGTCTTGGTCGAGCTCCACCACTCGGTGTCCCACACCTCGCGCATGAGCTGCTCCCGGGTCACCACCGAGCCGGCCTCCCGCAGCAGCACCCGGAGCAGGTCGAACTCCTTGGCGGTGAGCTGCAGCTCCTCGTCGCCCACCCAGGCCCGACGGGACGCCGCGTCGACGCGTACGCCGTGCACGGTCGCGACGACCGGCTCGCCGCCGGGCTCGACGCCGCCGCGGCGCAGCAGCGCGCGCACCCGCGCCAGCAGCTCGGCCAGCCGGAACGGCTTGGTGACGTAGTCGTCCGCCCCGGCGTCGAGACCGACGACCGTGTCCACCTCGTCCGCGCGGGCGGTCAGCACCAGGACCGGCACGGTCACCCCCTCGGCGCGCATCCGCCGGCAGACGTCCAGGCCGTCGACGTCCGGCAGGCCGAGGTCGAGGACGACGAGGTCGACACCGGCGGCAGCGACGTCCAGGGCGCCCTTCCCGTCGCCGCGGACCTGCACCTCGTAGCCCTCGCGGCCGAGCGCACGCGCGAGCGGCTCGGCGATCGCCGGGTCGTCCTCAGCCAGCAGCACCCTCGTCACACCG
>JBMOMI010000710.1:0-1953 GCA_049325235.1 Actinomycetota bacterium
CACCGTCGTCGTCACCTACGGGGACGTCCCGCTGCTCGGCACGCAGACCCTCGAGGGCCTCGTGGCGGCCCACGAGAGCGCCGGCAACGCGGTGACCGTCGTCACGGCCGAGGTGCCGGACCCCACCGGCTACGGCCGGGTGCTGCGGTCGCCGGACGGCCAGGTCACCGCGATCGTCGAGGAGAAGGACGCCGATCCGCAGCAGCGGGCGGTCCGCGAGATCAACTCCGGCATCTACGCCTTCGACGGCCGGGTGCTCGCCGGTGCGCTGAAGCGGGTCGGCCGCGACAACGCGCAAGGCGAGATGTACCTCACCGACGTGCTGGCGATCGCCCGCGGCTCCGGCGGCCGCGTGGCCGCCCACCACGTGGACGACGTGTGGCAGACCGAGGGCGTCAACGACCGCGTGCAGCTCGCGAAGATGGGCGCCGAGCTCAACCGCCGCCTGCTCGAGGCGCACATGCGGGCCGGCGTCACGGTCGTCGACCCGGCCACGACGTGGGTCGACGTCGACGTCCGCCTCGGCCGCGACGTCACCTTGCTACCCGGCACACAGCTCCACGGCGGCACGGTCGTGGAGGACGGCGCGAGCGTCGGCCCGGACACGACGCTCACCGACGTCGTCGTCCACGCCGGCGCCAGCGTCGTCCGCAGCCACGGCTCCGGCGCCGAGATCGGGCCCGGCGCGACCGTCGGACCCTTCAGCTTCCTTCGCCCCGGCACGCGGCTCGGCGCGAAGGGGAAGATCGGGGCGTTCGTCGAGACGAAGAACGCGCAGATCGGCGCCGGCTCGAAGGTGCCGCACCTCAGCTACGTCGGCGACGCCGAGATCGGCGAGGGCGCGAACATCGGCGCGGCCACGGTCTTCGTCAACTACGACGGCGTCGCCAAGCACCGCACGACGGTCGGGGACCACGCCCGGGTCGGCAGCGACACGATGCTCGTGGCGCCGGTGACCATCGGCGACGGCGCCTACACCGCGGCCGGCTCGGTGATCACGGACGACGTCCCGCCCGGGGCGATGGCCGTGGCCCGCGGCCGGCAGCGCACCATCGAGGGGTGGGTGGAGCGGCGGCGCGCCGGCTCGCCCGCCGCCGAGGCCGCCCGCCGGGCGCGCGAGGGCAGCAGTTCGACCAGCGAGGGAGCGGGCGCATGACCGGGATCACGACGACGGGTGAGAAGCGCCTCGTCCTCATCGGGGGGCGCGCCCACCCGGACCTGACGGCGGAGATCGCCACCGAGCTGGGGGTGGAGCCGGTTCCGACCAGCGCGTACGACTTCGCCAACGGCGAGATCTACGTGCGGTTCGAGGAGAGCGTGCGGGGCTGCGACGCGTTCGTCGTCCAGTCGCACTGCGCGCCGATCAACCAGTGGATCATGGAGCAGCTGCTCATGGTCGACGCGCTCAAGCGCGCGTCGGCCAAGCGGATCACGGTGGTGGTGCCGTTCTACGGGTACGCGCGGCAGGACAAGAAGCACCGCGGCCGCGAGCCGATCAGCGCCCGGCTGATCGCCGACATGTTCACCACTGCGGGCGCCGACCGGCTGATGAGCGTGGACCTGCACGCCGCCCAGATCCAGGGCTACTTCGACGGGCCGGTGGACCACCTGTGGGCGCTGCCGCTGCTGGCGGACTACGTGCGCTCGCGGGTGGACCGGTCCAAGCTGACGATCGTGTCCCCGGACGCCGGACGGGTCCGGGTGGCCGACCTGTGGTCCGACCGGCTCGGCGCGCCACTGGCGATCATCCACAAGCGCCGGGACCCCGACGTGGCCAACCAGGTCAAGGTGCACGAGCTCGTCGGTGAGGTGGAGGGCCGCACCTGCGTCCTGGTCGACGACATGATCGACACCGCCGGGACCATCGTGCAGGCCGCCGAGGCGCTCAAGGAGAACGGCGCGGCCGACATCGTGGTGGCCGCCACCCACGCGGTGCTGTCCGGCCCGGCGGTC
>JBMOMI010000711.1:0-1939 GCA_049325235.1 Actinomycetota bacterium
GTCGCCGGCCGGCTCCGATGCTGAGGCTGCGCCACGCCGTCCTGGACCGGCTGGTCTACGGCAAGATCCGGGCCGCGGTCGGCGGTGAGGTCCGCTACGCGGTCAGCGGCGGCGCGGCGCTCGGCGACCGGCTCGGGCACTTCTTCCGCGGCGTCGGCATCAACGTGCTGGAGGGCTACGGTCTGACCGAGACGTTCGCCGCGGTGACGGTCAACGTGCCCGACTACCAACGGATCGGGACCGTCGGGCGACCCATCCCCGGCACGTCGGTCCGCATCGCCGACGACGGCGAGGTGCTCATCAAGGGTGGCCAGGTGTTCGGCGGCTACTGGCACAACGAGGCCGCCACGGCCGAGGCGTTCGACGCCGACGGCTGGTTGCGCACCGGCGACATCGGCGAGCTCGACGACGACGGCTTCCTGCGGATCACCGGGCGCAAGAAGGAGATCCTCGTGACGTCGTCCGGCAAGAACGTCGCCCCGGCCGTGCTGGAGGACCGGCTTCGCGCCCACTGGCTCGTCAGCCAGTGCATGGTCGTCGGCGACAACCGGCCCTACGTCGGTGCCCTCGTCACGATCGACGCCGAGGTGCTCGGCCAGTGGAAGGCTCAGCACAGCAAGCCGCCAGAGGCCACCGTCGAGGGGCTGCGCGACGATCCCGACCTGCTCGCCGACGTGCAGCGCGCGGTGGACGACGCGAACAAGGCCGTCTCGGCCGCCGAGGCGATCAAGGAGTTCCGGGTCCTGGCATCGGACTTCGCGATCGAGACCGGCGAGCTCACCCCGACGCTCAAGGTGAAACGCGACGTCGTGCTGAAGCGCTTCGGCGACGAGGTGGAGGCGATCTACAGCCGCTGACCCCTTCCCCGGTGATCATGCGATCCACCGTGATCTTCCGCTCGGCGCGCGCCCATGATCACGGCGACGTGCATGATCACCGGGAGGGGCGGGGTCAGGAGGTGCGGGACTCCTCGCGGACCGCCTCGGCCGAGGAGCGGCCCTCGTCGGCGACCCGGTCCTTGGACTGCTGCGCGGTGTCCTTGACCTCCTGAGCCGCCTGCTGCGCGGACTCCTCGAGGTTCTGGCCGACCTCGCGCCCGATCTGCTGCGCCTGCTCGGCGATCGGCTGCCCGTGCTCCTTGGCGGCCTCCTCCAGCGTGCGCGCCGCCTTCGTCTCCTTCTCGGACGCCGGTAGCACGGAGGAGACGAGCCAGCCGACGCCGAAGGCGACCAGGCCGGCCGCCAGCGGGTTGCCCTGGGTCTTGCGCCGGGCGGTCTCGACGCTCGAGCCGGCGGCCGAGGTCACCGAGCTGCCGGTCGACGAGACGCTGCTGGTGACGGACTCTCCGACGTCGTTCGCCGACCCCATCACGGACTCCTTCATCGACGCGAACCGGCTCTTGACCCGCTCCTTGCGGCGCTCCACGACACGGCTCGGGCTCACCCGGTCGGCCAGGGCCTCGACGTCCCGGGTGAGATCAGCACGGGTGCTCGCGATGTCGCGGGTCAGCTCTTCGGGGTGACGGTCTTCGCCCATCGGGCGTCCTCCTTCAAGGTCTGCTTGGTCGTGGTCAGGCTCGGGTCCACCGAGCGCAGGCGCTTGCGGCCCGCCGCGGCGAGCACCGCCGCGACGACGGCCCACAGCACGGTGACGACGAGCGCCGCCCAGACGAGGTCCATCACTTCGCCCAGGGCGAACATCACCGTGAGAGACAGGAACAGCAGCGCGAGATAGCCGCCGACGCCGGCGCCCCCGAGCAGCCCGGCACCCTTGCCGGCCTTGCTCACCTCCTGCTTGATCTCGGTCTTGGCCAGCTCCATCTCCTGGCGCACGAGCGTCCCCATGTCGCTGGCGATGTCGCTGACGATTTCTCCCAGCGAGCGCTCGGTGCCCGGCTGGCCGGAGGTGGTGCTCACGGGGCCAACCCCCCAGGACGCCG
>JBMOMI010000712.1:0-1936 GCA_049325235.1 Actinomycetota bacterium
GCGCTCATCGTGATCGGCGTCGTCGGGACGGCGCTCGCCGCGCTCGTCCTGCGCACGCTCCGGCCGGCGCGCGACGACGGCCGCCGCCCGGGCGAGGTCTCCCGGCCCGCGCTGCCGGACCTCGACGACTCGGCCGACCGGACGCTGACCGCGCTGCGGCGCTCGGCCCGCTCGGCAGCCGCCGACCTGGCGGTCGCCGGGCCGCGGCAGGCCCGGGACGCCGTCGTCGCCGCCTGGCTCGCTCTGGAGGAGGCGGCCGCCGCCGGGGGCACCAGGCGGCACCCGGCCCAGACCCCGACCGAGTTCACGGTCGCGCTGCTGGGGGGCCACGCCGCCGACCCGGCCGCCGTCGACGAGCTGCTGCGGCTGTACCACCGGGCCCGCTTCAGCTCCGCGGCGCTGCCGGCCGACGCCGGCGAGCGCGCCGCGCGAGCCCTGGGCGTGATCGCCGCCAGCCTCGACGGGGCCCGCCGTGGCTGAGCCCCGGGTGCGCGGGCGGATCGTGCGCGCCGCGGCCGTCGGCGCGGTGACCGCCGGGCTGGCGTGGGCGATCGGCGTGGACGCCGGGCACGTCGTCGCCTTCGGCCTGCTCGCCGCCGCGGTCGCCGCCGCGGTCGGCCTGCTGCCCCTGCCGGCCCCGCTGGCCTGGCCGGAGGAGGAGCCGGCGACGTCCGGCGCCGGGTGGCACCAGGTCGCCCTGCTCGCCGGGTACCTCGGCCAGGTCGACCGCGACCCGGACCGCGCGGCGACGGTGGTCCGTCGGCTTCGGGCGCTGGCCGCCTCCCGCCTGGCCCGCGCCGGAGTTGCGTGGCACTCCGCCGACGCGCGGCGCCTGCTGGGCCCGGAGCTGCACGACGTCCTGGACGGCCGCCGGCCGCCCGGGCAGGGCACCGCGCTGGTCGCCCGCACCCTTGACCGCCTCGACGCGATCGACGAACGGGGTACGCATGATCACCGATGAGGGCGTGCAGGCAGCGAGCGTCGAGGAGGTGGCCCGCACCTGCCGGCGCGTCCTGGCCGAGGTGGGTGAGGTCGTGGTCGGCCACGAGCGTCCGCTGCGGATGGCGCTCGCGGCCGTGCTCGCCGGTGGGCACGTGCTGCTCGAGGACGTCCCCGGCATCGGCAAGACGCTGACCGCACGCAGTCTCGCCGCCGCGCTCGGCCTGGAGTTCCGCCGCCTGCAGTGCACCCCGGACCTGCTGCCCGCGGACGTCACCGGGTCGTTCGTCTGGGATCCGGGCAGCGCCGAGTTCGTCTTCCATCCCGGCCCGGTCTTCGCCGGCCTGCTGCTCGCCGACGAGATCAACCGCACGCCGCCGAAGACCCAGTCGGCGCTGCTGGAGGCGATGCAGGAGCACCAGGTCACGGTCGAGGGCCGCACGTTCGCGCTGCCGCGGCCCTTCCACGTCATCGCCACGGCGAACCCGGTCGAGTACGAGGGCACGTACCCGCTGCCGGAGGCCCAGCTCGACCGCTTCCTGCTGCGCCTCGCGTTCGGCTACCCCGAGCGCGCCGAGGAGGTGGGCGTGCTCGACCGCCGGCTGGCGCGCCGCCGCGAGGAGGCGCAGGTCGCGCCGGTCGTGGACGCCGCCACGCTGGCCCGGTTGCAGGCGGGCGTCGAGCAGGTGGACGTCGACCCCGACGTCGTCGCGTACTGCGTCGACCTGGCCGCGGCCACCCGCACGCACCCCCTCGTGGACGTCGGCGCGTCCCCGCGCGGCAGCCTCGCCCTCGTGCTGGTCGCCCGGGCGCTCGCGGTGCTGGACGGCCGGGACGCCGTGCTGCCCGAGGACGTCAAGGAGTGCGCGGTCGCCGCGCTGGCCCACCGGCTCTCGCTGAAGCCGGAGACGTGGTCGGCCAGCATCGCCTCGACCGACGTCGTGACCGAGCTGCTCGCCGCCGTCCCCGGGCCGGCGGCCGCCCCGCGATGAGGACC
>JBMOMI010000713.1:0-1935 GCA_049325235.1 Actinomycetota bacterium
GCGGACCGGCGAGCAGGTCGGCCAGCGGCGCGGCGGCCGCCACCGGAAGCGCTGCAGGCACACCCACCCCTTCCGTCCGGTCCGGTTCGCGTCAGCGACGCTAGGAGGTGCGCGTACGCTCCCGGCATGTCCGAAGTTGCCAACGATCGCACCCGCAGTCGTGCGAGCTTGCCCACGACCGCCGGTGTATCGGTCCGCGGTGTCCTCGGCAGCGACGTCCTCGACGGCACCCACGTGCTCGCCGGGGGAAGCGGTCTCGACCGTCCCGTCACGCGGATGAACGTCATGGAGGTGCCGGACATCGCGCCCTGGGTCCGCCCGGGCGAGCTGCTGCTGACCACCGGGTACGCCCTCCGCTCGGAGCCGGAGCGACTCGCTGCCCTGCTCGCCGAGCTCGACGCGCGCGGCGTCAGCGCCCTGGCGATCAAGCTGGGCCGGTACCTGACCGATGTCCCGCCGGCGGCCCTGGAGGTCGCGGACCGGCTCGGCTTCCCGGTTCTCGCTCTGCCGCAGCATGTCTCGTTCGACGACGTGCTGACCGAGGTGCTCACCGACCTGGTCAACCGCCAGGCCCGCGTGCTGGCCCGCGCGGAGGAGGTACACCGGCACCTCGTCGACATCGTGCTCGGTGGTGGCGGCCTGCCGGAGCTCGCCGCCGGCACCGCCGACGCGCTCGGCGCGACCGTGCTGGTGACCGCGCCTGACGGCCGGCCCTTGGCGGCGGCCGGCGCCCACGAGGAGGTCACGCCGGGGCTGGTCGACCCCACCGGGCGGCTGCGCATCGAGGACGCCGGTGCCGCGCTCGGCCTGCACGAGGACGTCGACGGCAGCGGGCACGCGGTCGTGCGGGTGGCGGCGGGCAGCCTGGACCACGGGCGGATCGCGGCGTTCTCCCGCACTCGCAGGCTGGGGGACGACGACCTGCAGGCCCTCGAGCGGGCCGCGACCGCCGCCGCGCTCGTGATCACCCGGGAGCTGGCCGTCGCCGCGGTCGAGGGCAAGTACCGGTCGGACTTCCTGCGCGACGTGCTGCTGGGCCGGGCGGACGACGCCGTGCAGGTGACCCGGCACGCGGCCGGTTTCGGCTGGAACCTCGAGCGTCCGCTCGTCGTGCTCGTGCTGGAGCCGGACGACGACCCGGCCGACACGCGTGGTCCCGGCACCTCGACCGCCCTGCGGCCGCTCGTCGAGCGCCAGGCCACCGCGCTGGGTATCGCGGTCACGGCCCGGGACCCGCAGGCCGCGGTCGCGGGGTACAGCACCGAGGCGGTCGCCCTCGTCGGCGTTCCGGCCGACGGCGACGTGCACCGCCTGGTGCGGGACCTCGTCGCGGCGATCCGGGGAGAGGGCGGCGGTGGAAGGCGGCCGTTCTCCCTCGGTGTCAGCCGCGTCTGCGAGGGGGTTCGCGAGATCGCCCGGGGCTACGAGCAGGCCCGCACCGCCGTCCGGGTGGGCCGGCAGGTGTCCGGATCCGGTGCGGTCAGCCACTTCGACGCCCTGGGCGTCTACCGCCTCCTCAGCCTGGTGCCGGACACCGAGGAGCTGCAGGCCTTCGCCGCCGAGACGCTGCGCGAGCTGGCGGCCGACGGCGACGAGGCGGACGACCTGCGCCGCACGCTCGCGGTGCTCCTGGACACCAACCTCAACGTGGCCGAGACCGCCCGCCGGCTGCACTTCCACTACAACACGCTGCGGTACCGGATCGGCAAGCTCGAACGGATCCTCGGGCCGTTCACCGAGGACGCCACTTTGCGGCTGAACGTGGCTCTCGCCCTCCGCGTCGTCGCGATGCGCGGCTTGCGGTGATCTGCCCGAGACACGCCTCACTCGCGGCTTTTCCCGCATCCGCCAGGGTCTTTCAGACGTGACAAGCGTCACCCGGGGACATGGGCGAATGTCGCCGGTGGAAGTGCCTGCGCCGCTCCCTAACGTTCC
>JBMOMI010000714.1:0-1931 GCA_049325235.1 Actinomycetota bacterium
GGACATGGGTACTCGAACGGCTGGCTGAGGAGACCGGTGGCGCCGCGCCGGAGCCGCCGCACGTTCACGCTCGCCCGACTGCCGAGCCGGTGGCACTACCGACCCGAGGAGCCGCGCGGCGTCACGTGTACGAGAAGGCGGGCCTGTGACCGACCGGACGCTGGACGTGCGACTCCAGGAGCTGATCCGGCGCCACGGCCACACCGATCCGCTGCTCAGCCTCCTGGTCAACGTGACCAGCCGCGGCCTTGGGCCGGGACCGCAGTTCGGCGTGGTGCTGGTCACGGCGGCGGGCCGGTTTCAGGGCATTCCGGCAACCGGCGAGCGGTTCGCCGAAGCCTTGGATGACGATGCGCGCTGGTACGCCGACGTGATGCGTCGAATCGCGACGAATCGCGGGGCCGGCGAGCCTGAACTCGCGCCGATCGACGAGGACTGGTCCGTTTTCCGCCGCCACGTAGAGGATGACGCGAGGGACGAGCAACGGGTCATCGACTATCTCGAGTCCGTCGAGGATCCCGCGCTCCCGACTCCCGAGTTCCCCGACGACCTGCTGCAGGCTGCCGTTGCGTTCAAGTCGCCCATGAAGGCGATCAGCCTCCACGAGGCACACTTCCTCCCCAACGGCGGGGAGTGGACGGAGGTCGGTGTGTGCCGCGTGGTTCTCAACCACGTCATCGCCTGGTGGACGTTCCGACTGGGTGCCCCTGAGGAGGTCGAGGCGGCGCGCCTGGGTGATCGATGAGCGCGGCTGTGTGGACGCTCGACGTCGGGCGCCACATCTCCAGCCAGGACCGTGCCTCGTGCTCCGGGGGGCTCTAGGGACCGTCAGGGAGAACCTTGTCGATCACGGTCACAGCGAAGTCCTGGATCAACTGCTGGGCCCGGTGCACGTCACACCGCACCTCTTCGGCGGTGACCGCCGGGCTCTCGGTCGAGGCGTACTCGATCTGGTTCCTGCGTACGCGCGGGACGCGGCCCCCGGTTGCGGCGTCCAGCCGGGGGCTGTCGAGCTCGCCGTGAGGTGATGCGCTCCGAACGGGAAGGCGGCGAACGCGTCGCCTGTGGACGACTCCTACCGGCTGCGGCGTGTCCTTGGCATTCTGGGGACCTGACACGGTTGACGGGCCAGGAGGTGGTGGGACGATGACGGTCGAGGAGTCTGACCGCCACCTGCTGCACCAGCAGGCGGCGCAGGCCATGGGACCGGAGGCAGCCGCCATCCTGATGAGCCACCTGCCACCCGCTGGCTGGGCCGACTTGGCCCGCCGCGCCGACGTCGAGCATGAGACCGCCCTGCTGCGCGCGGAGATTAGTTCGCTGCGTACCGAGCTCGGCGCCGAGATCGGCTCGGTGCGTACCGAGCTTGGCGCCGAGATCGACTCGGTGCGCGCTGAACTTGGCGCCAAGATCAGCTCCGTGCGTACCGAACTCGGCGCCGAGATCGACTCGGTGCGCGCTGAGCTGGCCGCCGAGACCGGCTCGGTGCGCGCTGACATGGAGACGCTGCGCGCCCAGCTCGTCGGCACGCTGGAAGCCAGGATGTCCCGACATCTTCGGTGGACCATCACCCTGTTCACCGTGATGGCTGGTTGGCTGACCGCCGTCCAGGCCCTCGTCAACTGACCCGCCGTGGGCGGCACCGAGGCCACCGACTTCACCCTGTGGACGGCCGGGTTCAGTTCGCATATCGCTGACGCCTGTGGACAGCGGCGGTGGACTGTCGGTGGTGCGACGTATGTTCGACTCGTGGTGTTCGACGGTGGCTGCGACGGAGCGCCGGTCCATGACCTGGACCGAGCGGTGGCGCTGCTGCGCGAGGGCACCGAGCTACTGACCGGGGCGCGGCTGTGGTCCCGGTCGCAGGACGAGGTGCGGGCGGCCTTGGCCGAGGTCACGCGGCTGGGGCATGCCCTGGAGGCCGGCCGGCT
>JBMOMI010000715.1:0-1931 GCA_049325235.1 Actinomycetota bacterium
GTGCGGCGCCGTCGTCCGGGTGGAGAAGGCCGGCGGGACGCACGTCGTCCACCTGGAGGACCGCCGGGGACGCACCCGCGGCTTCCCGCTCGGCCCCGGCTTCCTGCTGGACGGCGCACCCGTGCGTCTGGTGGCACCCCGCCCGGCGGCCGGCCCGACCCGCGCGAGCCGGACGGCGAGCGGCTCGGTCGCCGTGCACGGCCGGCGGGCACGCGTCGCCCGCGGGTCACGGATCTGGGTGGAGGGGCAGCACGACGCCGAGCTGGTCGAGAAGGTGTGGGGCCACGACCTGCGCGTCGAGGGCGTCGTGGTGGAGCCGCTGCACGGCGTCGACGACCTGCCGGCCGCGGTGCGCGCCTTCGCCCCGGGGCCGGGACGTCGCCTCGGCGTCCTCCTCGACCACCTGGTCTCCGGCAGCAAGGAGGCGCGGCTCGCGGCGGACGCACTGCGCAGCGGGCCGTTCGCCGGGCACGTGCTGGTGGTCGGGCACCCGTACGTCGACGTCTGGCAGGCGGTCCGGCCGCAGCGGCTGGGGCTGGACCGGTGGCCGGACGTGCCGCGCGGCCGGCCGTGGAAGCAGGGCGTGCTGGAGCACCTCGGCTGGCCGAGCGCCGGAGCCGCCGACGTGGCGGCCGGCTGGCAGCGGATCCTCGGCGCGGTGCGGTCGTACGCCGACCTCGAGCCCGCGCTGCTGGGCCGCGTGGAGGAGCTCATCGACTTCGTCACCGCCGACCCGGACGACGCCTGAGCTCGGGCGGCGGGCCGTGATCACGGCGGGGGTTGTCCCCAGGCCGGACGTGCCGGGCACCCGGCTGCCCCGCGCCCGGTGCCGCCCGTACCGTCGAGGAGTGCCGGCAACGCGCCGGCCGCCGATCCGACTGGAGCCCGTCATGACCCCGCAGAGCGAGCGGAACTGGGCGATGGCCGCCCACCTCTCGAGCTTCCTGGCCGCCTACGTCGCGCTGGGCTTCCTCGGCCCGCTGGTCGTGCTGCTCGTCGCCGGCGACCGCTCGCCGTTCGTGCGGCGGCACGCCGTCGAGGCGCTGAACTTCAACCTCACCTGGCTGATCTACATCGTCGTCGCGGGCATCCTCGCGTTTCTCCTCATCGGGCTGCCGATCCTCCTGGCGCTCGGCATCGGCTACGTCGTCCTCGTGATCCTGGCCACGGTCGCGGCGAACGGGGGACGTTTCTACCGCTATCCGCTCACGATCCGCTTCATCTCGTGACGCGAGCAGTACGGTGATCACGTCCGCGGCGCACCGCCGACACGACCCACGAAGGGGCCTTCCGTGACCGACCAGAACCCCGAGCGGCGTCCGGAGGACGCGCCCGCGCCCGAGCCGACCGCGGCGCAGCAGCCGCCCACGCCGGAGCAGCCGCCACCGCCCCAGCAGTACGCACCGCCGCCTGCCTACGGCCAGCAGCCGGGCGGGTACCAGGCCTACCCCGGGGGCGCCGCGGCCGGCGGCTACAGCACCGAGCTCAGCCCGGCCGACCAGCGGATGTGGGCGATGCTGGCCCACCTCGGCGCCATCCTGTTCGGCTTCCTGGCACCGCTCATCGTCTACCTGGTCCAGAAGGACCGCGGCGCGTACGTGCGCGAGCAGTCCCGCGAGGCGTTGAACTTCAACCTCACGCTGCTCGTCGCCTACGTCGTGGTCGCGATCTTCAGCGTGATCACGTTCGGCATCGGAGCCTTCCTGATCTTCCCGCTGGTGATCGTCAACATCGTCTTCCCGATCCTGGCCGGGGTGGCCGCCAACCGGGGCGAGAACTACCGGTACCCCGTCGCCTGGCGGATGGTGAGCTGACCTACCAGCCCAGCAACGAGCGGACGACGGCGTCCGCGAGCAGCCGCCCGCCCCGCGTCAGCACGACGCGGCCGCGGGCGGCTGCGGCGTCGTCCAGCAGGCCCCGGGCGACGAGGT
>JBMOMI010000716.1:0-1929 GCA_049325235.1 Actinomycetota bacterium
CGCCGCCAGCACGAGGGCCGTGACCACCAGCTGCGCCACCTGGGACGCGGCCACGGCCACCATGGCCGGCCCTGCGCCCGCGCCGGAGCGGTGGACGACGCGGGCCCCCGCCGCCACGGTGCCGACCGAAGCCGGCGTGACGACCTTGAGCGCGGTTCCGGCGAGCTGCGCGGCGACCGCCCGCGAGGTGCTGAGCCGGACGGGGCTGAACCCGGCCAGGTTCCACGCCGCCCCGAGCACCGATCCCGTCACGGCCAGCGCGGCCACGGGGACCGCCCACCACTGCAGGGCGGACAGCAGCACGGTCCACTGCACCGACGCCAGCTGGCCGGCCAGGAGCACCAGCACCCCACCCGCGGCCACCACGCCGGCGCCCGTGACCAGGGACCGCTGCTGCCGGCGGCTCATCGACAGGTCGGGGGCGCGGGGCAGGCTCACGCCGACGACCCTGGTCGAACCGGGCTGCGGCGCACGAGCGGGGCTGCCGGTCGGTGCGGGGTCGGGTTGTCCCCACCGGCGCGGTGTCGGCACGAGGACCACGCTAGGGACGTCGACGCCCCGGATCGTCGTCCTTCGGTCTGCGACGCGCCGACGAAAGTCGGGCGTTCCGGGGCCCAAGGCCCCTGCCGGTGGGGCGTTCGGCGCCCTATCAGTAGGAGCGTGAGCAAGACGGTGCTCCTCGTCGAGGACGACCGGTCGCTCCGGCAGCTGCTGCGGCGGTACCTGGAGCGCGCCGGTCAGCAGGTGCTCTGCACTCCCCTGGGCTCCGAGGCCCTGGAGTGGCTGCGCCTCGGAGACCTCGACGTCGTCGTCCTGGACCTGGGCCTGCCGGACGTGGACGGCGACGTGGTCCTGCGGGCGGCGGTGGCGCGCGAGGTGCCGGTCGTCGTCCTCACCGCCCGCGCCGGCGTGGACCAGCGCATCCACGGCCTCGAGGCCGGCGCCGACGACTACGTCACCAAGCCGTTCAGCCCACGGGAGCTCGTGCTGCGGGTCGGCGCGGTACTGCACCGGGCCGTCACCCCCTGTCACGCGACCGACCGCCGCACCAGCTACGGGGACGGCCTGCTCGTCATCGACGACGACCGGCACGAGGTGCACGTGGACGGCGAGCTCGTCGCGTTGACGCCGACGGAGTGGGGGCTGCTCGCCGCCTTGGCCGCCAGCCCCGGCCGGGTGCTCACGCGGTACGAGCTCGTCAACCGCGTGCGCGGGTACGAGTTCACCGGCTACGAGCGCACCGTCGACAGCCACGTCAAGAACCTGCGGCGCAAGCTGCACGACGGAGCCGGCGGCACGCACCTCGTCGACACGGTGGTCGGCGTCGGCTACCGGCTGGCGGTCGCGCGGGATGCCTGAGCGGCGGCACGTGAGCCTCGAGCTGCGCCTGGTGCTCGCCTGCGCCCTCGTCGCCCTCGCGGCCGCCGCCCTCGTCACCGCCGCGGTCGTGCCCGCGATGGCGCGCTGGATGGACGACGTGGAGCCGGGCCAGCGCGGTGACCTCCTGCTCGGGTGGGTCGGCGTGCCGGCGCTGTTCGCGGTCACCGGGGCGGCTGCCGTCGGCTGGTGGGTGGGCAGCGTGCTGGTCCGGCCGCTGCGGCGGCTGACGGCCGTGGTCCGGCAGATGGCCGACGGGGACCGGTCCGTGCGGGTCGGCGACGTCCCCGGCAGGGAGCCGGCCGAGCTGGGCCGCGCCATCGACACCATGGCCGATGCGCTGGTACGCCAGGAGGCCGCCCGCCAGCAGATGGTGGACGACGTCGCCCACGAGCTGCGTACCCCGCTGGCCGCGCTGCAGGCCGGGCTCGAGGAGCTGCGCGACGGCCTCGTGGAGCCGGACCCCGCCACGCTGGCGGCCCTGCACGACCAGTCGCAGCGGCTCGGTCGAGTCGTGGCGGACCTGGGAGCCCTCGCCGCCGCCGAGGCCTC
>JBMOMI010000717.1:0-1927 GCA_049325235.1 Actinomycetota bacterium
GGTGGGGCGGGCCCGGCCGAGCAGGATCCACGCCAGCGGGCCGAACAGCGGCAGGAGCAGGATGACCAGCACCCAGACGATCTTGGGCAGGCCCTGCATCTCGCGCTCGTCGGTGCGGAAGGCGTCGATGAGCGCGTAGACCGTCAGGCCGATGGCGAGAAGGACAGCGAGTCCGCGCAGCACACAGCCACTGTAGGCACGGCGCGCGCCGAGGGGCGCAGGGTGCCGGTCAGGCCCGGGACGCGGACCGCCGGGCTGTCCGGCGGATTCGCCACTGCTCGGCGGCTCGCATCAGGTCGGCGGCGCGGGCCCCGGCCAGGTCGAAGCTGGTCACTGCTCCTCCTCTCGGGGTCTTAGCGTTGACGATTCTCTGCTGAGAACGGCAGATGACCTTGGAATCTTTCGCCGTGCCACCCGACTGCATGCATCATGTGGCACGAATCACCGTGGCAGACTGCCTCGCGTGGACCCGACCGACCGCCGCATCGTGCAGGCGCTCCGCGAGCAGGGCCGGCTGCCCTTCGCCGAGCTCGGCCGGCAGGTGGGGCTGTCCGGTCCCGCGGTGCAGGAGCGCGTCCGCCGGCTGGAGGAGCGCGGCGTCATCACCGGCTTCACGGCGGTGGTCGACGCCGCGGCCGTCGGCCTCGGCGTCAGTGCCCTCATCGGCATCACCGTCGCCGACGGCGCCGAGACGGACGACGTCGCCCGGCGGCTGAAGGACGTCGACGAGATCGAGGACTGCTGGTTCGTCGCGGGGGAGGAGAACTTCGTCGTCACCGTCCGCGCCCGCGACGTCGCCTCGCTGGAGGCCGTGGTGACGAAGCTGCGGCGGCTGCGCGGGGTGGCGAGGACCCGGACGACCGTGGTCCTGTCCACCCGGTGGGAGGGCCGGCCGGCGCCGCTGCCGGACCCGGCGTGAGCCGCCGTAGCCTGGGACCGTGAGCCCGTTCCTCAAGTACACCGTGCTCCGGCTGGGGCTCTTCGTCCTCGCCCTCGGCGTCCTCGCCGTACTGGGTGCGCGCGGCTGGCTGCTGCTGCTGCTCGCGGCGGTGGCGTCCCTCGCGCTGTCCTTCGTGCTGCTCGGCCGGGTCCGGGACGAGATGACCGCGCAGCTCGCCCGCCGGGGCGAGCGGCCGAAGCCGGGGCGCCTCGGCCGGCGGCTCGCCGAGGACGAGGCCGCCGAAGACCGGGAGGCCGGCGCCGCAGACGACCCAGGTAGCACCGCGCGCGGCGGTTGACCGCATGGGGCTCGGCGCGCGGCCTGCTCATCACCCCGTTCGCGGGGCTGATCGGGTCCTGGGCCCTCGGCCTGCGGTTCTGAGCGCCAGCACCCCGGCGACGGCCAGCAGCCCGCCGACGAGCAGCAGCACCCGCTGCCAGCCGCCGGCGGAGTACGCGACCGGGCCCAGCGCTCCCGGCACGGTCGCGCCGACGTAGTAGGCGACCGAGTACAGGGCCGACGCCGTCGCGGTGGCAGCGCCGGTCACGTGCGCCCGGTCGGCGACCCACCCGGACGCCAGGCCGTGCGCGGCGAAGAACCCGAACGTCAGCACCACCGTCCCGGCCACCACCCCGGCCAGCGGGGAGGCGGCCGACAGCGCCGCTCCGGCCGCCGTGACGGCGATCGCCACCGGCATCAGCGGGCGCCGCCCCCACCGGTCGGCCGCCGCCCCGACCGTCGCCGAGCCGGCCGAACCGGCCGCGTAGGCGAGGTACACCGCGCCGACCGCGCTGACCGACAGGCCGTAGGGGTCGGCCTGCAGCCGGAACCCGAGCGCGTTGTAGAACGCGACGAACGCCCCCATCAGCGTCACCGCGATGCCGTACAGCCGCAGTTGCACCGGGTCCCGTAGCGCCGCGCCGGCGCCGCGCAGGGCAGCCGCGGGACGCCACGGCTCGGGCCGGAACCCGGTCGCGCGCGGCCGCA
>JBMOMI010000718.1:0-1919 GCA_049325235.1 Actinomycetota bacterium
ACCGCGCCGAGCTGCTCGCGGCCGTCGCCGACGCCGACGCGCTCATCGTGCGGTCGGCGACCCGCGTGGACGCCGACGTGCTGGCCGCGGGCCGTCGGCTGCGGGTGGTGGCGCGCGCGGGAGTGGGGCTCGACAACGTCGACGTCGAGGCCGCCACGCAGGCGGGCGTGATGGTGGTCAACGCCCCGACGTCGAACGTCGTGTCGGCGGCCGAGCACGCCATCGCGTTGCTGCTCGCGGCCGCCCGGCAGATCCCGGCCGCCGACGCGACCCTGCGCTCCGGTCGCTGGGCGCGCCGCGCGTTCATCGGCGTCGAGCTCGCAGGCAAGACGCTCGGCGTCCTCGGCCTCGGCCGGATCGGCCTGCTGGTGGCGCAGCGGCTGCAGGCCTTCGGCATGGACGTCGTCGCCTTCGACCCGTACATCACCGCCGCGCGGGCGGCACAGCACGGCATCCGGCTGGTCGGGCTGGACGAGCTCCTGGCCTCCAGCGACGTCCTCACCGTCCACCTGCCGCGCACCCCGGAGACCGAGGGCCTGCTGGGCGCCGACGCGCTGTCCCGCGTGCGGCCGGGCGTCATCGTCGTCAACGCCGCGCGCGGCGGCATCGTCGACGAGGCCGCCCTGGCCAAGGCGGTCGCCGACGGCCGGGTGCGGGCCGCGGGCGTCGACGTGTTCGCCGTCGAGCCCTGCACGTCGTCCCCGCTGTTCGACGAGCCCCGCGTCGTGGTCACGCCGCACCTGGGTGCGTCCACGGCCGAGGCGCAGGAGCGCGCCGGCGTCGCGGTGGCCCGCTCGGTGCGCCTGGCACTCGCCGGCGACATCGTCCCGGACGCCGTCAACGTCGCCGGCGGCGCGATCGCCGAGGAGGTGCGGCCCGCCGTCCCGCTGGCCGAGCAGCTGGGCGAGGTCCTCACCGCGCTGACGCGCAGCCTGCCGGTGCGCCTGGACGTCGAGGTACGCGGCGAGATGGCCGAGCACGACGTGTCCGTGCTGCGCCTGGCGGCCCTCACCGGGTTGTTCGCCGACGTGGTCACCGAGCCGGTGACGTACGTCAACGCGCCGCTGCTGGCCGAGGAGCGCGGCGTCGAGGTCAGGCTGGTCACGGACGCCGACAGCCCCGAGTACCGGAGCCTGGTGACGTTGCGGGGCGCACTGGCGGACGGGTCCGTGGTCTCGGTGGCCGGCACCGTGACCGGCCCACGGCAGACGCCGAAGCTGGTCGGGATCGACGACTACGAGGTCGAGCTCCCGATGGCCGGGCACCTGCTCGTGCTCGAGTACCGGGACCGCCCCGGCGTCGTCGGCACGCTCGGGGGCCTGCTGGGCGAGGCGGACGTCAACATCGCCGCGATGCAGGTCTCCCGGGACGTCCGCGGCGGCCACGCGCTCGGCGTCCTGACCCTGGACAGCTCGGTGCCAGCCGGGATGGTGGAGCAGCTCGCCCGGGCGATCGGCGCGCAGACCGCCCGGACGGTCGACCTGACGAGGGCCTCTGCGCCGCCGCATCGGTAAGGACTTCGCAAAGCCCTGTCCACCATCTGGACCAGGCGGTACCGGTTCCTGGACGGCGCGGCGTACGCTCGACGGCGTCATGCGGCACGCCCTCATCCTTCGCTGCCGCGGCGGGGCCCGCGCGGTCTGAATGACCGCCAGGTCGGCCTCCCGCCGCGGAGACCCCGCGCGCCGACCGCAGGTCCACCATCAGCGAAACCGATCCCGAGAGGTGCCTTCTCCCATGACCGAGGCAGAGCGCAGGGCGCAGCAGGCCCTGCAGGAGTCCATGGACCGTCGCGACCAGGGGCAGAGCAGCTAGCCCCTTTCCGCAATAACCAGGGTTGTTGCCCCTTCTGGGCTCTTTGAAGGGCAACAACCCTGGTTATTGCTGGCGGCGGGTGTCCGGGTCGTGGGACGCACGTC
>JBMOMI010000719.1:0-1912 GCA_049325235.1 Actinomycetota bacterium
GATGCCCTTGGTGGCCCAGTGCAGCGCGACGTTCTTGGTCAGCGTCCGCACGGCGCCCTTGGCCGCGTGGTAGGCCGGCGAGGTCCCGAAGCCGCCGCTGGTGCCGAAGATCGAGCTGATGTTGACGACCGAGGCGTGCTCGGACGCAGCCAGCAGCTCCGCGGCCAGCTTCATGCCGAGGAAGACGCCGGTCTGGTCGATCGCGATCGTGCGCTCGTACTCCTCGAGCGTCGTCTCCTCGATCACCTTGATGTCACCCATGCCCGCGTTGTTGACGAGGACGTCGAGGCCCCCGAAGTCGTCGCGGGCCCGGTCGAGTGCGGACTGCCATTCCTGCTCGGACGTCACGTCGTGGTGGACGAACACCGCCCGGCCGCCGGCTGTGGCGATCTCCTTGGCGACGCCCTGGCCGGCCTCGTCCTGGATGTCGGTGACGACGACCGCCGCCCCTTCCTCGGCCAGCCGGATCGCGGTGGCCTTGCCGATCCCGCTGGCTGCTCCGGTGACCAGCGCCACCCGTCCGTCGAGCCGTCGTGCCATCTCCGCCTCCGTCGTCGGTTCCTTCGGCCGAGCCTGGCGCGCAGTCGGCCGGTGCGACAGGGACCTTCGGCCTCAGCCGAGCCGCTCCACGCGCCACCCGTCCGCGCCGCGACGCAGCACCAGGCGCGAGGTGCGCGGCTCGCCCTCCGGCACGTGGTCGACGACCTGCCCTGCGGCGTCCACCTGGCGGTGCGCGGTGGTGACGACCGTCGCGTCGACCACGGCGACGTCCCCGTCGCGGGACACCAACTGGGTGCTGCGCACGTCGAACCCCAGACCGTCCAGCACGACACCGGCCTCCGCGAGGCGCTGCAGCAGCCCGAGATCCGCCTCCAGCGCGGAGCTGCCCGGAACGGACGCCTGCTCGATCAGCGACCGGTCGCCGGTCGCGAACCCCCGCGCACGCAGCCAGGCCAGGGCGGGTACCGCGGCGGCCGGCTCGTCCCCCTCGAGGGCGGTGCGCACCGCACCGGGGACCGCCGCCGCCGTGGTCGGCGCGACCGGCGCCGACGCCGGTGCCGCGGGGGACTCCAGCTCGCCGGGGCCGTCCAGGAGCCGGGGGACGACGAGCGTTCCGGTCACGACCAGGACCAGGCCCACCACCCCGGCCGCTGCCGTGGGCCGCCACCGGCGCATCGCGGGCCACCTCCGCCGGCCGCGGTGAGCGGGCAACGGCGGGGCCTGCGCGGCCGCCGCCCGCAGCCGGTGGGTGACCACCTCGGCGGGCGCGGCGCCGGGGTCGGTCGGCACGAGCCGCACCGGTGCCGCCGGCGCGGCGTCGAAGGCGCGCGCCGCGAGCTGGCGCGCCGTCGGGCGGCGCTGCGGGTCGGCGTCCAACGCCTCGTCGAGGAGCACCGCCAGGTCCACGGGCACCTGGGGCGCGAGGGCCACGAGCGGCGGGCGCTCCCCGGCCGGGCGGGGAGCCCGCCCGGTCAGCGCGAGCCAGCAGACCGCTGCCAGCCCGTGGACATCGGACGCCGGCGTGGGCGGGGCACCCGCCGCCAGCGCCGGGTCGGCGTACCCGGGGGTCCCCCGGACGTCGGGATCGGCGCCCTCCCCCACCACCCGCGCGGCGGACAGGTCGCCGAGCAGCGGACGTCCCCGGGAGTCGAACAGCACGTTGCCCGGGGCGACGTCCCCGTGCACGATGCCCCGCTCGTGCAGGTCGGCGAGCGCCCCGGCCAGCGGGGTCAGGACGGTGACGACCTCACCGACGTCGAGCGGCCCGCGCGCCGACACGAGCGCGCCGAGGCTGCCGCCCAGGGCCCGGTCGAGCACCAGCACCGGCCCGTGGCCCGGCACGCGGGCCACCGTGCGCAGCCGGACGACGTGCGGGTGGTCGACCCGGCGCAGCAGCGCGGTTTCACGCAGC
>JBMOMI010000720.1:0-1909 GCA_049325235.1 Actinomycetota bacterium
GCCTGGTCGAGAGCCCGGTCCTGTCGACGGCGGCCCTCACCGAGGACCAGGCCGAGTGGTGGAGCCGCAACCGCAACCGGGAGCGCGAGTGGTTCACCGACCGGCTGGGGCTGCAGCTCGAGCTGCGCGCCGAGGGCGCACTGGCCGTCGACCCCGACGACGAGCTGACCGACGTCTCCTTCCCGGGGACCGGCTCGACGCGGCACCTGGCGCTGCTGTGGCTCGAGCGGCTCGTGGACCTCGCCCGCGACGACGCCCGGCGCGCGGACCTCGCCGACCGCACGTGGCGCGCGATCGACGGCGGTGTCGCCGAGCGCGAAGGCGACGCCGTCCTCGCGCAGTGGGGCAGCGGGCTCAAGCGCGAGCACCGCGAGGACCACGCCCGGGCCAAGGCCGATGCCACCGCCGTCCTCGTCGACGCCGGTCTCGTGCGCACCGACGCCACGGGGACCTGGTGGCTGCACGCGGCCGCCGCCCGGTACGCGGCTCGTCCGACCCTGACCTCCGCTGCGCCGTCCGGCGAGGCATCTCTGTTCGACGACGAGGACATGCCGTGACGGATCAGGTCACCGCCGCGCCCGGGCGCTACCGGCTCTCCCGGGCCGGCGTGCTCAACGTGTGGCAGTACGACGACCAGGTCTTCGAGCTTGCCGACGGCCGGCTGCTGCTGCGCGGCACGAACGGGGCCGGCAAGTCCAAGACGCTGGAGATGCTCCTGCCGTTCGCCATCGACGGCGACAAGATGCGCATCACCGCATCCGGGCGGCACCACACCAGCCTGCTGTGGCTGATGACCGACGGCTACGAGGGCAACCGGACCGGTTACCTGTGGGTCGAGTTCGCGCGCACCACGGACGACGGCCGGCGCGAGGTGCTGACGTGCGGGGTCGGCGTCCAGGCGTCCTCGACGTCGAAGTCGGCCCGGGCGTGGTACTTCACGTGCCCGCGGTCGGTCGGCGTGGACCTGCAGCTCGAGGACGACGCCGGGCCCCTGTCCCGCGACCGGCTGCGCGCCGCGCTTGCCGACGACGGGCACGTCTTCGACCAGGCCCGCGCGTACAAGGCCCACGTCGGGCGCGTGCTGTTCGGCCTCGACGTGCCGCAGTACGACGAGCTGCTGCGGCTGCTGTACTGGTTGCGCCAGCCACAGGTCGGCGAGGACATCGAGCCCGCCAAGCTCGCCGAGCAGCTGGCTCAGGCGCTGCCGCAGGTGGACGACGACGCCATCCGCTCGGCCGGTGACACCTTCGACGAGCTCGCCGCCTTCGGGGAGCAGATCGACCGGCGGCAGCGTGCCGCCGAGGCGGTGGCTGCCTTCGCCGCGGCGTACCGCGCCTACGCGACCGCTGCCGCCCGTGACCGCGGGGCGGCCTTCCTCGACGCGACGCGCGAGCTCGTCCGGCGCCGGGATGCCGAGTCCAAGGCCCAGCAGGACGCCGAGCAGCGGGTGGCCGAGCACGCCGCCACCGAAGACCGCATCCGGGACACCGAGCAGCGGCTCGCGCGTGCGCAGGCGCGCCGGACCGAGCTGGAGGCCAGCCCCGAGGCGCGCAGCCAGCAACGGCTGCTGGACCTGGCGGCCCGGGTCCGCGAGCTGGACGGGTTGGCCGGCGGGGCCCGCGAGACCGCCCGCCGCGCCGCCGCCCGCGCGGCTGCCAGCGGCTCGCGCGTCGAGGACGACGCCGGGCAGCTGCGGGCCGAGCTGGCGGGGGCCGCCCACGTCGGCCAGCGGCTCGTCGACGAGGCCGGTCGTGCCGGCGTCGCCACCCTCACCGGACTGCCGGCGGGGCTGGCGGAACCGGCGCTCGACAGCCAGGACGACGTCGCCGCCCTCGACCGGGACCTCGACGCCCACGCCGGCGCCCTGGGCGGCCTGCACGGGCCGCTCGGGGAGCTGCTCGCCGCCGTC
>JBMOMI010000721.1:0-1902 GCA_049325235.1 Actinomycetota bacterium
TCCCGCAGCTTGGCGAAGTCGTCCCAGCCGACGAGTGACTTCAGCTTCTCGAGCGACTGCGGGTAGTCCCCGGAGTCGTAGATGAGCGGCCGCCCGTCCTGGAAGGTCAGGTGGTGGTCGTAGGGCATCTCCTCCGGCTGGATGAAGTTCGCAGCCCTGACCTCGGCGCGGTCCTTGCCCAGGGCCTCGGCGATCGCGTCCATCGTCCGCTCCATCGCGAAGACGCCCTGGGGACGGCCGGCACCCCGGTACGGGGTCACGATCACGGTGTTCGTGTACAGCGACCAGAACTCGGCACGGAACGTCTGCGGCTTGTACGGCCCGATCACCTGCGTGGACGTGATGATCGGCACGATGATCCCGTACGGGGTGTAGGCCCCGTTGTCGTGCCAGAAGCGGAAGTCGAACGCGAGCAGCCGGCCCTCGTCGTCGAACCCGACGCGGACCCGCTGCAGCTGGCCCCGCTCGTGAGCGCTGGAGACGAAGTGCTCGCGGCGGTCCTCGGTCCACTTGACCTCGCGGGCGATCCCGGCCCTCCCGAGGCGTCGCGCCGCCCACGGGACGAGGATCTCCTCGGGCCACGGGTGCACGATCTTGACGCCGAAGCCGCCGCCCACGTCCGGCGCGATGCACTCCACCTTCGTCAGCGGCATTCCGAGCCGTGCCGCCACCGCGGCCCGCACGGACGTCGAGGCCTGCGTCGAGCTGTGCACGACGAGCGACTGCTCGTCGTCGTCCCAGCGCGCGTGAACCCCCTTGCCCTCCATGGGCATCGACGCGCTGCGCTCGATCTCGAGCTCCAGCTCGAGGGTGTGCGGCGCTGCGGCCAGTGCCGCGTCGACGTCCCCCACCTCCTGCACGAGGTGGGCCGCCACGTTGTCCGGCACGTCCGCGTGGACGGCGTTGCTCGCCTCGAGCGCGGCAGGGATGCCGACCACTGCAGGCAGTGGCTCGTAGCGGACGGCGATGCGCGCACACGCGTCCTCGGCGACGTACCGGTCGCGGGCGACGACCATGACGACCGCCTCGCCGACGTGGTTGACCTCCTCCCGCGCCAGCGCGTAGGCGGTCCGGGGCGCGTGCAGGGCCGGATGAGGGATCAGCACCGGCAGCGGCTGCGCGAGCGACGCGGGCGCCGCACCGGCCTCGACGTCGGCGGCGAGGTCCTCCCACGTGTAGACCGCGACCACGCCGTCGACGTCCAGGGCGCCCGACGCGTCGATGTCGACGATCCGTGCGTGGGCGTGCGGGCTGCGGACGAACGCGGCCGCCAGCGCGTCGTGCCCCAGGTCGTCGAGGTAGCGGCCCTCGCCGCGCAGCAGCCTCGGGTCCTCGACCCGGGCGACCGGCTCGCCGAACTGGCGGGTGGTCATCGCCCGGCCTCCCGGCGCAGCTCGGCCGCCCGCAGCACTGCCGCGCGGATACCCACGTACCCGGTGCAGCGGCACAGGTTCCCGGCGATCGCCTCGGTGGCCTCCTCCTCGGTGGGGTCCGGGTTCTCCTCGAGGTAGGCCGCGATCGTGGTGACGAAACCCGGTGTGCAGAAACCGCACTGGAGCCCGTGGCAGTCCCGGAACGCCTGCTGCACCGGGTGCAGCTCGCCGTCGGGTCCGCTCAACCCCTCGACGGTCGTGATCTCGCGTCCGTCCACGCTGGCCGCGAGCAGCAGGCACGACCGCACGGGTTCGCCGTCGAGCAGCACCGTGCAGGCGCCGCAGACACCGTGCTCGCACCCGACGTGGGTACCGGTCAGCCGCAGGTCGTGGCGCAGCGCGTCCGACAGCAGCCGCCGGGACGGCACCGTCAGATCCCTCACCACGCCGTTGACCCGCAGCCGGATGTCGACGTACTGCTCCTGCGCCTGGCTCACGCGGCGCTCCTTCCCGACGTGGTCGCCGCCTG
>JBMOMI010000722.1:0-1894 GCA_049325235.1 Actinomycetota bacterium
CCGGCTCCGGGAACGGAGCCGGGCCCTGCGGTGTTCTGCGGAGGCGGCGGGATTTGAACCCGCGATGGGGTTGTAGCCCCAAACCCGCTTAGCAGGCGGGCGCCATAGACCGGACTAGGCGACGCCTCCCGGCGAACCCGACCACGATAGCGGGACGCCGGACGGCCCGGCAAAGACGACCCCGGTCGCCGGGGATGGTGAAATAGGAAGCCCGCGCCCGCTCCGGGTGGGGCACGTCAACGGTCGAGGGAGGCGCCGCGTGGTCAGCGAGCCGGTCGCCTACCCCTCCCGTCGCGAGCTGCGGGCGGCCGCAGCCCGGCACGCCCGGCGCCGGCCGGAGCGGCGGGCGCCGCACGCCGCGGGAGCTCCCCGGCACGCCAGCTCGCTCGGTGACGGCTTCGGGCGGCTCGTCGCCCTGACGGCCCTGGGCGCCGCCGTCCCGGGCGCCAGCCTGGTGGCCGGTGGACGTCGCCGGCTCGGCTGGGTCCTGGTCGGCGCCTTCGTCCTCGGCCTGGGCGCGCTCGCCGCGGTGGTCCTGACCGGCAACGCGGCCACGCTGGGCCTGAAGCTGGCCACGCGCCCCAACGCGCTGGCCGCGCTGGCCGCGGCGATCGGCGCCGCCGCCCTGGTGTGGTGCGCGGCGATCCTCGTCGGGCACGTGAGCCTGCGGCGCGAGCGGCTCACGACCGGCCAGCGCGTGCTCAGCGCCGTGCTCGTGGCGGCGCTGATGGGGCTGGTCGCCCTGCCCAGCGCGACCGCCGCCCGGTACGCGATGGCGCAGCGGTCGCTGATCCTCACCGTCTTCGACGAGGGCGACGAGCAGCGGGACGACGGCCTGGCCGCCCCGGACACCGAGGCGCCGGACCCGTGGGCGGACCACCCTCGGGTCAACGTGCTCCTGCTCGGCTCGGACGCCGGGGCCGACCGGGTCGGCACCCGCACGGACACGATGATCGTCGCGAGCATCAACACCCAGACCGGCGACACGGTCCTCTTCAGCCTGCCGCGCAACCTGCAGGGGCCGATCTTCACCGAGGGGTCGGTGGGCGCCCAGGAGTTCCCGCGCGGCTTCTACCCCTCCGGGCGGGGCTCCTGCCCGGAGAACGACTGCCACCTCAACGCCGTCTGGTCGTGGGGCGAGCGCAACGCCGACCTCTACCCGGGCACCGACCAGCCGGGGCTCGCCGCCACCCGGGAGGCGATCAGCGGCGTCCTCGGCCTGCAGCTGGACTACTACGCGATCGTCGACCTGCAGGGCTTCGAGGACCTCGTCAACGCCATCGGCGGCCTGGAGATCAACGTCGAGCGCCGGCTGCCGATCGGGGGCATCGACGCGCAGGGCAACTCGGTGAAGCCGTCCGGCTACATCGAGCCTGGCCGCCGCGTCCTCAGCGGCTTCGAGGCCCTCTGGTACGCCCGCAGCCGGGCGGGCAGCGACGACTACGACCGGATGAAGCGGCAGCGGTGCACCATCGCCGCCGCGGTCGACCAGGCCGAGCCGGTCAAGCTGGCTCGCGCGTTCCCCGACCTGGCGTCGTCCGCCGAGCGGAACATCCAGACCGACGTGCGCGCCTCGGAGCTGGACGCCTTCGTCGAGCTGGCCCTGCGCGTCAAGGACGCCAGCCTGCGCAGCCTGCCGTTCACCAACGAGGTCATCAACACCGGCAACCCCGACTACGACGCGATCCACGAGCTGGTGCAGACGGCGATCGAGCCCCCGCCGCCGGCACCGACCACGCCGCCGACCGCGCCGCCGACCGGCGAGCCGGCCCCCGAGCCCCCGGCCGGCGAGCCGAGCGCGCCGCCCACCGAGGCACCGGCGCCGGACGAGGCGGTCGACGTCGAGCAGGTCTGCGGCTGACCCCCTCGCCCGTGATCATGGGATCCCGCCACC
>JBMOMI010000723.1:0-1892 GCA_049325235.1 Actinomycetota bacterium
GACGCGGAGGTGCTGGCCCGCTACGGCCGGCTGCGCCAGCTGGAGGAGCTCGCCGACCCGGCCACGGCCCGCCCGGCGACGCGGTGGCTGCTCGTGGCGGCTGACGGCGACGGCCGCGCCCCCCGCCTGGACGACAAGCCCGCACCGACCGTCGGCGGCTGGGTCACCGTGCCGCGCTCGTGGGTGGACGCGGCCCTCGTTACAACCACCGGGAGAGCCTCGTGACCGTGCAGTCCGCCGCCCTGCTCAGCGACCTGCAGGCGCAGGTGCGCCGCCTGGAGGACGACCTGCGGCAGCAGGTGGACCGGCTGCCGGACCTGGCCGCCCGGCTGCGCAGCGACCACGCCCGGGCCAGCGGTGTGGGCCGCACCGCCGAGTCGTGGACGGCGTGGCTGGACGCGCAGGCCACTCAGGCGGCCGTGTCGTGGGTGCTGGGCTGCGTGTTCGTGCGGTTCTGTGAGGACAACGACCTCACCGACCGGCGGTGGATCGCCGGCGTCCCGGACCGGCGCGGTGACGGCTTGGCCCGTGCCGTGGACGGGCAGGCGGCGTGGATCCAGCAGCACCCCCGGGAGAACGACCGCACCTGGCTGCGGGAGTCCTTCCGTTGGCTGCGGGGCACCCGCGCCGGGGCGTCGATGTGCCCCGAGACCGACTTCGTGTGGTGGTGGGACGTGTCCGCGGACGCGGCGGAGGCGCTCGTCGCCTTCTTCCGCCGCCGCGACGGCGACGGCCGGCTCGTGCACCGGTTCGACTCCCCGGACTGGGACACCCGCTTCCTCGGTGACCTGTACCAGGACCTGTCGCAGGACGCCCGAAAGCGTTACGCGCTGCTGCAGACACCGGAGTTCGTCGAGGAGTTCATCCTCGACCTCACCCTGGACCCGGCGCTGGACCGGTTCGGGCTCAACGACTTTCGGATGATCGACCCGACGTGCGGGTCCGGGCACTTCCTGCTCGGAGCCTTCCGGCGGCTGCTCGACGGGTGGACGCGGGCCGAGCCCGGCCTGGAGGTCCGGCGGCGGGTCGAGCGGGCGCTGGACGCCGTGCACGGGGTGGACGTCAACCCCGCGGCGACGGCGATCGCGAAGTTCCGGCTGATCGTCGCCGCTCTAAGCGCCTGCGGCGCCACCGGTCTTGATACTTCCGATGCCCCGGACTTCAGTCGGGTGTTGCACGTCGCGACGGGGGACTCGCTCATCTGGGGGTCCGGCGGTCGGCAGCTGCAGGCCGAGTTGGATGGCGGAGAACTTCGTCTCGACGAGCACCGGTACGCCTGGGAGGACGTCGAGCAGTACCCCGACATCCTGAGTCGCGGGCGCTACCACGCGGTGGTGGGGAACCCGCCGTACATCACGGTGAAGGACAAGGCCCTCAACGCCGCCTACCGCGACCGGTACCCCACCTGCCACCGGCAGTACGCGCTGTCGGTGCCGTTCGCCGAGCTGTTCTTCCGGCTGGCCGTCCAGGACTCCGACGCCCCCGGCACGGTCGGCCAGATCACCTCGAACTCGTTCATGAAGCGGGAGTTCGGCAGCAAGCTGGTCGAGGAGTTCTTCCCGCGGATCGACCTCACTCACGTCATTGACACCTCCGGGGCGTACATCCCCGGGCACGGGACGCCGACAGTGATCCTCGTCGGCAACCACCGGTACCCGCGGAGCCAGACCGTCAGAGCGGTGCTGGGTATCCGCGGTGAACCCTCAGCGCCGGCCGAGCCGGCCAAGGGTCTGGTGTGGCGCAGCATCGTCGACAACGTCGACGCCCCCGGCGCCCAGACGGAGTACGTCTCGGTGACCGATCTGCCACGGGATCGGCTGCGGGCTCACCCGTGGTCCCTGTCCGGCGGTGGCGCAGATGAGCTAGTCGGAGTCATCGAAGCGGGAAGTACG
>JBMOMI010000724.1:0-1890 GCA_049325235.1 Actinomycetota bacterium
GTCACCACGGTGAGTCCCTCCGCCCGCAGGGCGGCGGCGACCCCTGGGCCGCCGACGGCCAGCACGGCCGCGCCGGGACCGGTCTTCTCGGCGACCAGCCGCGCCGCGGCCTGCGACGCCGTCACGCCCTCGGTGTCCCGGGCCGGGACGCCGAGACGGCGCAGGTGGGCGGCGACCTGCGCCGGGGTGCGGCTGGCGTTGTTGGTGACGTACCGCAGCGCGACGCCGGCCTGGATCGCGGCGGCGAGCGCGTCCACCGCTCCCGGGACGGCGTCCGGACCCACGTAGACCACGCCGTCGAGGTCGAGCACCAGCAGGTCGTGCTCCGACAGCAGGGAGGCGGTCATGCGCCCTCGGCGGGGCTGTCGCGGCGGGAGGCGAGCGTCGCCCGGACCTGCCGGAGGCGCTGGACGTACTCGTCGCGGTCCGGCCGCATCGCCACGGCGAGCGCGAGGTGCTCGGCCGCCTCCTCGAACCGGCCGACCCGGCTCAGGGCGACGCCGAGACCGAACCGGGCGTAGTCAGCGTCCGGTGACAGGTCGACCAGGCGGGCAAACGTGGCGGCCGCCTCGGAGGCCCGGCCGGAGTCGTACTGCGCGCGGGCCAGGGCCTCCAGGACGCTCGCCGAGCGGGGTTCCTCCTCGGCGGCGTGCTGCAGCAGGGTGGCGGCCGCCGCCGCGTCGCCGCGCGCGAGCAGCTCGGTCCCCCGCCGCAGCCACTCGTAGGGACCGCCCTGGGGGGCCTGCTGGGGAGTCGACGACATAGACGGGACCGTACGACGACGCCGGAAGTCAGGCGAGGCCGGGCCTCAGCGGCTGTCGGCGCCGTGGCTGTCGGCGTCCGAGTCGAGCAGGTCGACGATCACCTCGTCGTCGCCGGTCTGGCCGGTGAGCCGCTCGTAGGCACCGGTCTCCCCGGTGGTGTCGGCGGCGGCGGCGCGCTCGAGCCAGTCACGCGCCTCCTCGGGGCGCCCGGCGGCCTCGAGGGCGTCCGACAACGCCGAGTAGACGCGTGCGCGCCACGGCGCCGAGGGCGGTGCCTTCTGGGCGGTGGGCTGCAGCAGCACGACGGCGGCTTCCGGGTTGCCCATGTCGATGCGGGCCCCCGCCGCCACGATCCGCAGCTCGACCTGGCTGGTCCGGTCCAGGCGCTGGGCCTCGGGCGAGGCGGCCAGCGCCAGCGCGCGTTCGGGGCGCCCGAGCCCCCGTTCGCAGTCCGCCATCACCGGCAGGTGGACGTCGGAGCCGGTCAGGCGGCGCGCGGTCCTCAGCTCCCGGAGGGCCTCGTCGTAGTGGCCGGCGCTGTAGGCGGCCAGACCGGCCGCCTCCCGGACCGCGCCGATGCGACCGGCACGACGGCGGGCGGCCTGGGCGTGCTGCCACGCCCCCTCGGGGTCGGTGTCGAGCAGTCGCGCCACCATGACGAGGTGCCGGGCCACCGCCGTCGCGCCGTCCTTGGACAGGGACCGCAGGTCCGCCCGGACCTCCTTGTCCAGCTCGGCGCCGGTGACCTCGTCCGGCAGGGGCGGCTCGGGCACCCGTGGCGGCCGGTCGGCCCGGTCGCGGTCGTCCTGGCGGCCCCTGCGGTCGGACACTCGGGCCGGCCCCCCGCCTTGCCGGCCTGCAGACCGGTCGCGCTCACGTCGGCCCTCGACGCCGCGGCTGGCACCGGTACGCCCTCTCGACGGGCCCCCTTCACTCGGGGTCCGTCGACCGCGGGACCCGTCGGCGTGTGGGCTCATCTCGGGGGGCCTTTCCATGGGGCGGTGCGGACGCGGGTGGGAATGACGATGACGGCCGCCCCGGGGGGTGGGGTGGCCGTCATCGTGTGGTGGTGGTCCGGCGGCGTCCTACTCTCCCACGCGGTCTCCCGCGCAGTACCATCGGCGCT
>JBMOMI010000725.1:0-1885 GCA_049325235.1 Actinomycetota bacterium
GGCGCCAGGACGCGTCGGCACCGGCTGGTCGCCGACCCCTCCGGCGCGGTGGTCGCCTGGGCGTCCCTGCACGACCGCGCGGCCGGCCGGGTCGTCGTCGTCGTCCACGTCGACCCCCCCCAGGACGACGGCACCACCGACCGGGTGGCCGCCCACCTCCTGGAGTGGGCCGAGGCGCAGGGCCGCCGGCTCGCGCTGGAGCGGGGGCTGGAGGCCACCCAGCTGGACGCCGGGGCGTTCGCCGGGGACGAGCGGGCGCACCGGTGGCTGGCGGCCGCCGGGTACGCGCACGCGCGCACGTGGTGGCAGATGTCCCGCCCCGTCGTGCCCGAGGAGGCCGAGCCGGGTGCGTTCCCGCCGCCGAGGGAGGGCGTCACGATCCGCCAGGTCGTCAACGACGACGGGCGGCCCGACGAGCGTGACCTGCGCGCCGTGCACGACGTGCTCGAGGCCGCGTTCACCGACCACTTCAACTACCACGAGGAGACGTTCGACGAGTTCGTGGAGCGCCAGCGGCAGGAGCCCGGCCACGCCTGGGACCACTGGTGGCTGGCCGAGCTGGCCGGCGGGGAGCCGGCCGGGGCGCTCGTCGGGGAGGTGTCGTCCGGCGGGGACGGCCCGGACGGCAGCTACGTCGCCTACCTCGGGGTGACGCAGGCGTCGCGAGGCCGCGGCGTGGCCCGCTCGCTGCTGCACGCGGTGATCGCCGACGCCGCGGCCCGTGGGCGCGACCGGGTGGGTCTGGAGGTCGACGCCGACTCGCCGACCGGCGCGAATGCCCTGTACGAGGCGATCGGGTTCCGGACGGCGTACGTCACCGAGTCGTGGCACCGTGACGTCCCGGTGCGCTGAGGACGGGACGAGGAGGACGATGAGCGAGGCCGAGGAGCTGGCGGCGCGGGTGGCCGACCTGGCGGGCGAGCACGGGTTGTCGGTGGCGACGGCGGAGTCACTGACCAGCGGCCAGGTCGCCGCACGGCTCGGCGCGGCGCCGTCGGCGTCGACGTGGTTCCGCGGGGGCGTCGTGGCCTACGCGCCGGAGGTGAAGTTCGCGGTGCTGGGCGTCCCCGAGGGGCCGGTGATCACCGAGGAGTGCGCCCGCACGATGGCCGAGGGCGTGGCGCGGCTGACCGGTGCGGACCTCGCCGTCGGGGTCACCGGCGCCGGCGGGCCCGACGAGGAGGAGGGGCAGGCGCCGGGCACGGTCTGGTTCGGGGTCCTCGCCGACGGCCGGGTGCACACCGAGAAGATGCGGTTCGACGGTGACCCGTCGCAGGTCGTGGAGGCGACGACGGCGCACGCCCTGCGGCTGCTGCTCGAGAGCGCGAGGAGGATCGCAGCGTGACGACGACGACCGACGCGGCCCTGGACGTGGCCGCGGTGCGCGCCGCCTACCCGGCCCTGGCCGACGGGTGGGCCTACCTGGACGGCGCGGCCGGCACCCAGGTGCCCACGCCGGTCATCGAGGCGGTGGCCGGGGCCTGGCGGGCCGGCATCGGCAACCACGGCGGGGCGTTCGCAGCGTCCCGCCGCTCGGACGCGTACACCGCGGCCGCGCGCGCCGCCGTCGCCGACCTCGTCGGCGCCCCGGACCCGCGCGGCGTCCTGCTCGGCCCCAACATGACGACGATGACCTACCGGGTCGCGAACGCCCTGGCGGCGACGTGGCGGCCGGGCGACGAGGTCGTCCTCACCCGACTCGACCACGACGCCAACGTGCGCCCGTGGGTGCAGGCCGCCGCCCGGGCCGGCGCGACCGTGCGGTTCGCCGACCCGGTGCTGCCCTCGCTGGACCTCCCGGCGTCCGCGTTCGACGGCGTGATCACCGAGCGCACCCGGCTGGTCGCGCTGACCGCCGCCAGCAACGTCGTGGGCACGCGGCCGG
>JBMOMI010000726.1:0-1882 GCA_049325235.1 Actinomycetota bacterium
TGCCAGAAGCGATGCGCCCATTGGTACTCGCCCTCAGCCCGCTGGGCGTCATCGTGCCGGCTTCCAAGGAACTGGTGTTCTACGGACAGCTGCCCGACCCGCTGCCCCTGGTCGTGTACTCCGGCATAGCGGCCGCCGCCCTCGCCCTCGGTTGGTGGCTCTACGGAAAGGCTTCGCGTGGATTCGCGGACGTCATCTGAGTCGGCTCCTCCCGCGCTGTCGCTTCGCGGTGTGACAAAGACGTACCGTGTCTACGGGAGGCCGCATCGCCGGGTTCTCCAGATGCTGTCGGACAGGTTGGGTTGGAACCGCAGCTACAGCTTCGAGGTACCCGCCGTGGCAGACGTGTCGTTCGACCTGCCTCGTGGGGAGTCCATCGCCATCATCGGCCGTAACGGCAGCGGCAAGTCCACGTTGCTCGAGATGATCGCCGGGACGCTGACGCCGACCGCAGGGACGATCGAACGGTTCGGAAGAATCTCGGCTCTTCTCGAGCTCGGCGCCGGCTTCAACCCGGACTTCACCGGTCGGCAGAACTTCAGGATCAACGCTGCGATCCTTGGCCTCACCGAGGACCGGATCGACGAGATCGAGCCGAAGGTCGAGGACTTCGCCGAGATCGGGGACTTCATCGACGAGCCTGTGCGCACGTACTCCAGCGGAATGTACGTGCGGCTGGCGTTCGCGACCGCTGTGCACGTCGCTCCGGACCTGCTCATTGTCGACGAGGCGCTGGCCGTGGGTGACGTGTTCTTCCAGCAGAAGTGCTTCGACTTCCTGAGCAACGAACTGGCTGACGCATCGAAGGTGATCGTCACGCACGACCTGGCCAGCGCAGTCCGCTTGACCAGCCGTTGTCTGGTCATGGAACGCGGACGAGTGGTCTTCGACGGTCCGCCACTGGAGGCAGTCGAAACGTTCACCGCACTTGCCCTGTCCGGTCGTGCTCCGACCGGCAGCGCAGCTGCCCGATCGGCATCCGACGCGGATGGTGAACGAAGTGCCATCGGCGCACCGCCACACACCGCTGATGAATCGGTTGAGAACGCACTCGAGGATCTCAACGAGATCGATGCCAGCCGCTCCAGCAATCCCGACGGGATGCGCATCGTTCGCTTCGGCGCCCGCAAGCTGCGGTCCGGGACAGAGTCACCGGTCAATGGCGAAGCGCCGGTCGTCGTCCCAGGCGACAAGGTCGTGCTGTCGTTCGAGGCAGAGATCGGCACTCAGGTTCGCGAGCCCGTGTGGGGCTACCTCTTCCGTGACCGGGTAGGCAACGCGCTCTTCGGCCAGAACACTCTCGGCAGTGACCTATCGGTCCGGGCGATGGAGCCTGGCCGCTACCTGGTAGAGATGGAGTTCGAGTGGCCGGAGGTCGAGCCCGGCGACTATGTCCTCACCCTGGGGGTCGGGGACGGCCGACATGCCCTCCACCACCGCGTTGTTTCGTGGGTCCAAAGCGTCGCAAAGTTCACCTCGGCACCTCAGCGCGACGTCCACGGAGCGTTCAACAATGATCTCCTGGCCTTCCGAGCCAGCCGGCTCGGCTGACACTCCGCTAGGGCATCGACCGTCGAGTAAGTCGGCGGATCCTTCCAAGGGCCTTCCCTGCGGCCATGGGGAGCCCACCCTCTGCGACGTAGCGCCTCACAAGCGCGAGATCGCCTCGCACACCGCCCCATGCCGGCTCGGGGATCTCGAGCGGCTGGTGCAGGGCGCCAGCCACGTCGGCGTCCAGGAGGTCAGCCGCCCGATACGGGTTCTGGCAAAAATCCAGAAGAGGTCGGAGAACGCGCGACCACCTGAAGTCCTCGGCCGTCTCCCGAACCCTTGCGGCTGTCTCGGCCCGCAGACGTGTATCACCGAGGAGGCGCTCCAGAGC
>JBMOMI010000727.1:0-17634 GCA_049325235.1 Actinomycetota bacterium
TCCTCGGCGACGACAACTACGAGAGCCTGCGACGCCACGAGCGGAGGATCCTGGAAGCGGCCATCTGCGAGGTGCCGGCCGTCAAGCTGGCCTCGGACACCTTCGGTTGGGCGGACGTGATCGCCAAGGACGTTCTGGGCCGGGCTACGCCGTGAGAAGTGTCGACGCCGACGCCGACGCAGGGCGCTCGGACCTGGTGACCGGGGCGGGCCGGCCGCCCCATGGCCGTCGTGGGCGGGCCCCCGGTCGTCAGGTCCTGCATCCACCACTACGTCCTGCACGGCGCTGGGCTGCTCCGGCCGTCCTCGGCGTCGCCCTCGTCAGCGGCACCACCCTGCGTCTGGTCAACCTGGACGCCCTCGGATTCAACAGCGACGAGGCGGTGTACGCCGGCCAGGCCGCCTCGCTCGCGGGGAACCCGTTGTTCGTCGACCAGTTCCCGGTCTTCCGGGCGCACCCCATGCTGATCCACACGATCTTGTCCCCCGTCTACGCAACGGGGCAGCACGACGTCGCTGGGCGGGTCGTCGTGGCCTTCATCGGCGTGCTGACCGTCGTGCTCGTGTGGGAGATCGGGCGTCGGCTCTACGGGTCCCTCACCGGAGCCGTGGCCGCGCTGGTCATCGCGGTGATGCACGTACCACGTGCTGGTGACGCGCCAAGTGTTGCTCGACGGCCCGATGGTGTTCTTCTCGACCCTGACCCTGTACCTGCTGGTGCTGTTCATGCGGGCACGGCGGACGATGGTCTTCCTGGCGGCCGCCGGCGCGATGGGGCTGACGATGCTCGCGAAGGAGTCCAGCGTCGTCCTGCTCGGCTCCGTGTACGCCTTCCTGGCCCTCACCCCGCAGGTGCGCCGCCCCTGGCGTCTGGGCCTGTCCGGGCTGGCGGTCGTCGTCCTCGTCTTCTCCGCGCACCCGGTGTCACAGCGGCTGGCCGGCGCCGCCGAGACCGGCAGGGGCTACCTCACCTACCAGCTGCTGCGCCGGCCGAACCATGAGTGGCCCTTCTACTTCCAGGTCGCGGCCCCGGCCATCGGCCTTCTCGTGATCGCGGCGTCGGCTCTTGCGGTTCTCACCGCCCGCCGCGCGTGGACCTGGCGCGAGACGCTCCTGACGTGCTGGATCCTGGTACCGGTCGCGTTCTTCCAGCTCTGGACGGTCAAGGGCTTCCAGTACCTGCTGCCGGTTGCACCAGCTGTCGCCCTCCTGGCGGCGCGTGGTCTCACCGGGCCGTGGCCGACTCTGCGTGTGCCCGCGGCGTGGCGCCCCGGTGTGCGCCTCGTGGCGGGCGCGGTGGTCGTCCTCAGCGTGGCGGTGCCCTCGTGGCGCGGCGTCAACCCGTCGGCGGCGACGACCTTCCTGGCGGGGACCGGTGGAGTTCCCGGAGGTCGGGAGGTCGGCACGTGGCTCGCGGAGAACACCCCCGCGGGCTCGGTGATGCTCACGGTGGGGCCGTCGATGTCCAACATCATCAAGTACTACTCGCACAGAGGGAGCTTCGGCCTGTCGGTAAGCCCGAACCCGTTGCACCGCAACCCCGCCTACGAGCCCGTGGTCAACCCCGACCGCGCGCTGCGCGACAACGAGATGAACTACATCGTCTGGGACGCGTACTCGGCCAACCGGTCGCCCTTCTTCTCCGACAGCCTGCTCGAGCTGGCGCGTCGCTACAACGGGCGGGTGGTCTACACCTACTCGGTGACGCGTGATGACCGCGGCGACGAGCCCGTGGACGTGCCCGTGATCGTGGTCTACGAGGTGCGGCCGTGAGGGCGCGGCGAGTGCAGCTCCTGCTCGTGCTGGCCGTCGTCAGCCTCCTCGGCTCCGCCGGGGCCGCGCAGGCGTCGAGCGCATCGACACAGACGACGACGCCGATCAAGAACTTCGTGTTCCTCATGCAGGAGAACCACACGTTCGACAACTACTTCGGGACGCGGCCGGGCGTCGACGGCATCCCCGAAGGGGTCTGCATGCCGCTCGTGCGCGGGATGCAGCGCCCGTGCCAGGAGCCGTTCCACATCGGCGACCGGGGTGCGCTGGACCTCGACCACACCGCCGAGGCGTTCGAGATCCAGTACAACGACGGGCGGATGGACGGATTCATCGAGGCCGCCGCCCGGGGCGGCGTCGACGGCACGCTCGCCATGGCGTACTACGACGACCGGGACCTGCCGTACTACTGGAACATCGCCGACGAGTACGTCCTGTTCGACCGGTTCTTCAGCTCCGCCAGCGGCGGCAGCGTCCGCAACCACATGTACCGCGTCACTGGGTCCCCCGGCGCGACGGGGTCATCCGAGCAGATCCCCGTCGAGGGGTGGGGCGACATCCCCACGATCTTCGACCGGCTGGAGGAGAAGGGGATCTCCTGGAAGTTCTACGTGCAGAACTACGACCCCACCATCAACTGGCGCAACCGCGACGAGCAGGAGGACGCCGACCGCGGGGCCCAGGTGGTGTGGGTCCCCCTGCTTGCGTACGCGCGGTACGTCGACGACCCGCGCCTCAACTCCCGCATCGTCGACCTCGACGAGTACTTCGCCGACGCGGCCGCCGGCCGGTTGCCCGCCGTGTCGTTCATCGCCCCGTCCGGCAACAGCGAGCACCCGCCCGGGAACATCCGGTCAGGGCAGAGCCTCGTGCGTTCCCTCATCACGCAGCTCATGCGGTCTCCGCAGTGGTCGCAGTCGGCATTCATGTGGTCCTACGACGACTGGGGCGGGTGGTACGACCACGTGCCACCGCCGCGGGTCGACGAGTACGGGTACGGCTTCCGGGTGCCGGCCCTGCTCGTGAGCCCGTACGCCAAGCGTGGCCACGTCGACTCCACCGAGCTGGACTTCACCTCGCCGCTGAAGTTCATCGAGGAGAACTGGGGCGTGGAGCCGCTCGCCACCCGGGACGCCCGCGCCAACAACCTGCTCTCCGCGTTCGACTTCTCCAGCCCTCCCCGGCCGCCCGTCCTCATCGGCGGCGACCGAGACCGCGTTCCGCCGGTGCGTCCACGGGTCGAGGCGGTCTACTGGACGTACGGCGCCGCCACGGGCGCCGTCGCGATCCTCGGGGCGCTCGCCGCGCTGCGCTCCAGGAGGCCGGGAGAGGGCTCATGACGGTTTCCCGATGGCTGGGCGCCCTGCTCCTGGCCGCCGTCCTCGCGGTGCAGCCGGCGGCTGCGGCCGTCGCGTCCGGCTCCGAGAGGGGCGCCGACCAACCAGGGACCGTGAACGTGCAGGTCGTGCCGCCGCTCGCGGGCGTCGCGGTCACCGTCGATGGCACGACTGCCGTCAGCGACGCGGCGGGGACGGCGCGCGTGCCGGTAGACCGCTTCTCGGACCTGACGGAGCAGTCACTCACCGTCGCGCCGGTCCGCCTGGGGGACAGGGAGGTCATGCTCGACCGCATCCGTGGTGAGCTGTCGAGGGCCTGGACCGGGCAGCCCATCGCGGTCGGGCTGAGGACGCGCCGCCTCGTGTCCGTGGACGTCACCCGGGAGGACGGGTCCGCCTTCCCGATGGACCGGATCCAGGACGTACGGCTCAAGAGCAGCATGGGGGAGAAGCTGACCCTGACCTCGACGGAGGCGTCGGAGGGGTTCTGGGTCGCCGAGATGCGCACCGTGCAGGTGCCGGACGGGGTGCAGGTCAAGGAGATCTCGTGGGCCGTGGAGGAGGCCACGCTCAACGGCACGTCGGCCGTCAACCGGTCCCAGCAGCGGTTCGTCCCGGCCCGGACGACGGCCTGGACCGTCAAGCTGCTCCTGTACGACCTGCACGTGCAGGGACGGGACCTCCTGCTGCCGACGGCGGCGGGCACCGGAGTCGCGGTCACGTGGCCCGACGGCTCCGTCGCCCAGGTCCCGTTCGACGCCTCTGGCCGCGCCGTGCTGAGGGACCTGCCGAGAGGCACCTACGAGGTCGTCACCACGGGCGGCGCGGTCGACCTGTCCCGACCGGTGAGCATCTCCCGGGACCTGGACGAGGAGCTCGCCGTGATCACACCGCTCGACCTGGCCGTCGTCGGCACTGCCGGGCTCTCCCTGGCGGTCGCGCTCATCCTCATCGGGCGGCCCTACCTCCTGGCGGGAGCGGTAGCCGGTCTGGCAGCCGTGGGGTCGCGGCTCCTCGCGGTGGCGAGGCGGCGGCCGCGGCCGGTGAGGGATCCCGTGGTCCCGCACATCCGGCGTCCGTTGTCGGCGGTTGCCGCGCTGGTGCTGCTGACCGGCGCCTCCTGCATGGGCCTGCGGGCCGAGGCGGCGGCGCTGCCCACGGCGGACCGGCCGGCCCCGTCTCCGCTCGAGGAGCTCGACGCCGTCCCCGTGCTGGCGCACTACTACATCTGGTTCGACCCGTCGTCGTGGAAGCGGGTGAAGAAGGACTACCCGCTGCTCGGCCAGTACGACAGCGACGACCCGGAGGTCATGCGGCAGCACGTCCGGATGGCCAAGGACGCCGGGATCGACGGGTTCCTCGTGTCCTGGAAGCACCTGCCGGCACTCGACGACCGGCTGGAGACGCTGGTCGAGGTCGCCCGGGCCAACGACTTCAAGCTCGGCATCGTCTACCAGGGCCTGGACTTCAGCCGGAACCCGCTGCCGGCGGAGACGGTCCGGGACGACCTGCGGTACTTCCTCGCGACCTGGGGCGACGACCCGGTGTTCGACATCTTCGGGCGACCGGTGGTGATCTGGACCGGCGACTACCGGACGCCCGTCGAGGGCCACGAGCTGGTCCGCCGCGAGGTGGGAGACCGTCTGCTGCTCCTCAGCGCGGCGCGCAGCCTCGAGGAGTACGAGCCGTTCGCGGACCTGACCGACGGGCTCGCGTACTACTGGTCGTCCGCCGACCCGGTCAAGAGCAGGATCGACGGGAAGCTTCGCGCGATGTCGAAGGCGGTGGACGAGCGCGGCGGCCTGTGGATCGCCCCCGCGGCGCCCGGGTACGACGCCCGCCTGCTCGGCGGGGACCGGGTCGTACCACGCCGGGACGGCGAGACCCTGCGGGAGTCCCTGGCTGCCGCCATCCGCAGCGAGCCCGACGCGATCGGCCTGATCAGCTGGAACGAGTTCTCCGAGAACACGCACGTCGAGCCGAGCGAGAACTACGGGCACACCGCGCTGGACGAGCTGGCCGCGGTCCAGGGGTTCCGGCGACAGCTCGAGGCCCCCGCCGACTCCGACGCCGAGGTCGGCCGGGGCGACGGCGCGCTGGTCAACGGCGCCAGCCTGGGACTGCTCGTCCTCGGCGGTGGCGCCCTCCTGCTCATCGCCGGTGCACGGACCCGGCGAGCACTTCATGCCCAGCCCACACCGATCCGCAAGGACGACTAGGCAAAGGACCCCGCCATGGCCGCTTCCCGCCCCACTCACCGGGCCCTCACCACCGCCGTCCTCGCGGTGGCGCTGGCGATCCTCGGCGTCCTTCTCGCATCTCCGCCGGCCACTGCGGCCTCGGTCGCCATCCAGGCCGACACGTACGTCCAGGAGGACAGGCCGACGACCGCGTTCGGTTCGGCGAAGACCGTCCAGGTGCGCTACCCCAACAAGGTCACCTACGTGCGGTTCGCAGCCCCGCCGGACACGTCGTCGGCGATGCTGCGCCTCCGGGCTCCGGACTCCAACGACTTCGGCTTCGACGTCTACGCCGTCGACTCGGACACGTGGAGTGAGTCCATCACCTGGAACACGCGGCCCGCCGTCGGTGCGCTGCTGGGCAGCACCGGGCCCACCAACACCGGCCTCACCTACTCCGTCGACGTGTCCGCCGCCGCCGCGAGCGGGCCTGTCTCGCTGGCCATCCTGACGCGGGACGACAGCACCCACGCCCTGAACAGCCGGGAGTCGAGCAACCCGTCACTGTCGCTGATCTCCCCGGCCCCGGCGCCGGGCACCTTCACGATCGGCACCGCCGGCACCACGTTCACGGCGACGTCGACGAACGGGACCGTGCACAGCGGGACGCTGAAGTACGTCGTGGAGCAGGCGGTCCTGGACCTCAACGGCGCCAGCGGAGGCACGGTCGTCTTTCCGTCCGGCACCTGGGACCTCGGCAGCTCGCAGTGGGAGTTCTACTCGATCCACGACATCACGTTCGCCGGTGCCGGCCGCGACGCCACGGTGATCCGCAACACGATGAGCGCGACCATGGACACCGAGCCGTTCGACGTCACGGTGGCCGACCGGGTCACCATCAGGGACCTCACCGTCTACGCCGGCGGCCCCGCCCGGTCCACCAGCGACGCCATCGACATGGACGCGGGCAACGACGTCGTCATCGAACGCGTCGCCGTGACCGGGTCCCGAGGCCGCGGCATCGTCTTCGACGGCAAGGGAGCCGGCTGGACGGCCGACCGGAACGTCATCCGTGACTGCCTGGTCACCGGCGTTCCCGGGGACGGCATCGAGCTGCTGGCCTCCAGCGGGAACCTGATCACCGGGTGCACCGTGCGCGACGTCGGTGGTCACGGCATCCAGCTCGCGAAGGCCTCGGCCGGCGCCGACCAGCCGCACAAGACGTCCGACCGGAACGAGCTCCGCAGCAACAGGATCGACCAGGCCGGTCAAGACGGGATCAACTTCAACGGCGGCAACGTCAACGTCGTGGTCGGCAACACCGTGACCAACTCCTCGGACGACGTCACTGGCCGCAGCGGGATCCGCGTCGGCACATCGGACGGCATCCCCTGTGACGACAACCGCATCGAGCAGAACGTCGCCACGGACGACCAGGCCACCAAGACGCAGGCGTACGGGGTGGTCGTCAGCGACGCCGCCTGCCACCGGACCGTGGTCAGGGACAACGACCTGCGCGGCAACCGGCTCGGGGACCTGCAGGACCGCGGCACGGACACGGTCATCCAGACCACGGACACGACACCCCCGACGGTGCCGACCGGCCTGACCGCGACGGCGACCTCGTCCACGTCCGCGTCACTGGCGTGGACGGCGTCGACGGACGCCGTGGGCGTGGCGTCCTACGGCGTCCTGCGCGACGGCGTGGAGGTCGGCACAGTCGCGGGCACGGCGACGGCCTTCGACGACAGCGGTCTGCTGGCCGGCACCACGTACACCTACGCCGTCGTGGCCCGTGACGCCGCCGGCAACTCCTCGCCACCGTCGGAGCCTGCCTCGGTCACCACCCCGACCGGTGAGACACCACCGGCCACCACGACGTGGACGGCCGGAGCGGACGCCTACGTGAGCTCGGCCTCTCCGACGAGCAGCTACGGCTCGGCGACGTCCCTGCGGGTGGACATGTCGCCGGACGTCCGCTCCTACCTGCGGTTCGAGGTCGGCGCGCTGGCGGGACCGGTGACGCAGGCGAGGCTGCGGCTGTGGGCGAACTCGTCCCACTCTCTCGGCCTCGACGTGCACGCCGGCACCGGTGGCTGGGTCGAGTCGTCGCTGACGTACGAGAACGCGCCCGCGTTCGACCCCACGCCGGCGGCGTCCAGCGGCGCCCTCACGAGCGGCACGTGGGTCGAGGTGGACGTGACGCCGCTGGTGGCCGGGTCCGGCGCGGTCGAGATCGTGCTCACCGGCACGTCGTCGACCGCCGCGAGCCTGAGCAGCAGGGAGGGTGCACAGCCGCCGCAGCTGGTGGTCACCACCTCCTGAGGCGGGTCGGAGCGTGCGCCGACCCCGGATGTCGGTGGCGGCGCTTACCGTGGAGCCATGCGCCCGAGCACCGACATCCAGCGCCGCGTCGCGCCGTTCCAGGTCGTCTCCGAGTTCCAGCCGTCCGGGGACCAGCCGGCGGCGATCGACGAGCTGGCCCGCCGGGTGCAGCGGGGCGAGAGGGACGTCGTCCTGCTGGGTGCGACCGGCACCGGCAAGTCGGCGACCACGGCCTGGCTGATCGAACGGCTCCAGCGGCCGACGCTCGTGATGGCGCCGAACAAGACGCTGGCGGCGCAGCTCGCCAACGAGTTCCGCGAGCTGCTGCCGCACAACGCGGTCGAGTACTTCGTGTCGTACTACGACTACTACCAGCCCGAGGCGTACGTGCCGCAGACGGACACGTACATCGAGAAGGACTCGTCGATCAACGACGAGGTCGAGCGGCTGCGTCACTCGGCGACGAACTCTCTGCTGACCAGGCGGGACGTCGTCGTGGTGGCGTCCGTCTCGTGCATCTACGGCCTCGGGACGCCGCAGGAGTACGTCGACCGGATGGTCCGGCTCCACGTGGGGCAGGAGGTCGAGCGGGACGAGCTGCTCCGGCGGTTCGTCCAGATGCAGTACACCCGCAACGACCTGGCGTTCACGCGCGGCACGTTCCGGGTGCGCGGCGACACGATCGAGATCATCCCGGTGTACGAGGAGCTCGCGATCCGCATCGAGATGTTCGGCGACGAGATCGACCGGCTCTACACGCTGAACCCGCTCACCGGCGAGGTGGTGCGCGAGGAGGAGGAGATGTACGTCTTCCCCGCCTCGCACTACGTCGCCGGCCCGGAACGGATGGAACGGGCGATCGCCGGCATCGAGGCCGAGCTCGAGCAGCGGCTCGCCGAGCTCGAACGGCAGGGCAAGCTGCTGGAGGCGCAGCGGCTGCGGATGAGGACCACCTACGACATCGAGATGATGCGCCAGGTCGGCTCGTGCTCGGGCATCGAGAACTACTCGCGGCACATCGACGGGCGCGGCCCCGGCACCGCGCCGAACACCCTGCTCGACTACTTCCCCGACGACTTCCTCCTGGTGATCGACGAGTCGCACGTCACCGTGCCGCAGATCGGGGCGATGTACGAGGGCGACATGTCGCGCAAGCGCACCCTCGTGGACCACGGATTCCGGCTGCCCAGCGCGATGGACAACCGGCCCCTGAGGTGGGAGGAGTTCCTCGAGCGGATCGGGCAGACCGTGTACCTGTCCGCCACGCCCGGCCCGTACGAGCTGTCCCGCAGCGACGGTGTGGTGGAGCAGATCATCCGGCCGACCGGGCTCGTCGACCCGCAGATCGTCCTCAAGCCGACGAAGGGCCAGATCGACGACCTGCTGCACGAGATCCGGACGCGGGCGGAGCGGGACGAGCGGGTGCTCGTCACCACCCTCACCAAGAAGATGGCCGAGGACCTCACGGACTACCTGCTCGAGCAGGGCGTCCGGGTCCGCTACCTGCACTCCGAGGTCGACACGCTGCGCCGCGTCGAGCTGCTGCGGGAGCTGCGGCTGGGCGAGTTCGACGTCCTCGTCGGCATCAACCTGCTCCGCGAGGGGCTCGACCTGCCCGAGGTGTCCCTGGTGAGCATCCTGGACGCCGACAAGGAGGGCTTCCTGCGGTCCGAGCGGTCGCTGATCCAGACCATCGGCCGCGCCGCGCGGAACGTGTCCGGTCAGGTCCACATGTACGCGGACACGGTCACGCCGTCGATGCAGTTCGCCATCGACGAGACCAACCGGCGGCGGGAGAAGCAGCTCGCCTACAACGCCGAGCGCGGCATCGACCCGACCCCGCTGCGCAAGCGCATCGCCGACATCACCGACATGCTGGCGCGGGAGGACGCCGACACCGCGAGCCTTCTCGGCGGCGGCGGCCGCCAGCAGTCCCGCGGGAAGACCCCGGTGCCGGGAATGGGGTCCCGCCCGGGCGGGGAGCGCCCGGCCCGGCTGGCGGAGCTGCCGGCCGCGGACCTGGCCGACCTCATCGGCCAGCTCACCGACCAGATGCACACCGCGGCCGGCGAGCTGCAGTTCGAGCTCGCGGCCCGGCTGCGGGACGAGATCGCCGAGCTGAAGAAGGAGCTGCGCGGGATGCAGCGCGCCGGGCACGCGTGACGCATGCCGCGCGGCGGGCACGTGGCGGAGTCGGGCTAGACTGGCACCGCTCGGAGGGGAGTATCCCCATCGCAGTGCCCTCGTCATCCCGGCGTCCGGCAGGGCGCCCGGGGGCACGGCCCGCCTCAGTGGGCGGGAGAGACCTCCGGTTGCTGGTCGCGCGCGGTTCCGCGTGCCCGACCGAGCCCCGGAGAAGGAGTCCATGACGCCCACGACCTGGTGGCTGTCCACCGTCGCCCTCGTCATCGTCCTGCTGGTCCTCGACTTCGTGGTCGCCGCCCGGCGACCGCACCACGTCGGGTTCCGCGAGGCCGCCATCTGGTCGGTGTTCTACATCGCCGTGGCCGTCGCGTTCGGCGGGGTGCTGTGGGCCTTGGAGGGCGGTGAGGTCGGCACGGAGTACTTCGCCGGCTACATCGTCGAGAAGAGCCTGTCCGTCGACAACCTGTTCGTCTTCGTCATCATCATGGCGAAGTTCGCGGTGCCCGACGAGCTGCAGCAGCGCGTCCTGCTGTTCGGCATCGCCGCCGCACTGGTGATGCGGGTGATCTTCATCGCGATCGGGGCAGCGGCGATCAGCGCGTTCTCGTGGATGTTCGTCATCTTCGGGCTGTTCCTCATCTACACCGCCGTCCAGCTCTTCCGGCACCGCAACGAGGACCCGGACACCGGGGACAACCCCGTGCTCCGCTGGGCCGAGCGGAAGCTGCCGGCGACGTCCGACTACCGGGGCCCGGCGCTGACGGTCCGGGAGAACGGCACGCGGCTGCTCACCCCGCTGTTCTTCGTGTTCCTGGCGATCGCCAGCACCGACCTGCTGTTCGCGCTGGACTCGATCCCGGCCGTGTTCGGCATCACCCGCGACCCGTTCCTGGTGTTCGCCGCCAACGCCTTCGCCCTGCTCGGCCTGCGGGCCCTGTACTTCCTCATCCAGGGCCTGCTCGACCGGCTCGTCTACCTGTCCGCCGGGCTGTCGATCATCCTCGCGTTCATCGGGGTGAAGCTCATCCTCACCTTCCTGCACGAGGACGTGAACGAGGCGATCCCGTCCGTGCCGACGCCCGTCTCGCTGGGTGTGATCATCGCGGTCCTGGCGGTGACCACCGTGGCCAGCCTGCTGCGGGTGCGCGCCCACCCGGAGGAGCGGGCGCACGCCGGTCGGGTCTTCGGCGGCGAGCGCGACCGCACGACGCAGCGGCCGGGCGGGGGGCGCTGAGCCGATGACGCTGCCTGTCTGGTTCGAGGTCGCCACCTTCGCCGGGCTCAGCCTGCTGCTGCTCGCCGACCTGCTGCTCGTCGCCCGGCGACCGCACGAGCCCTCGATGCGGGAGTCCACCGCCTGGGTGGCCTTCTACGTCGTCCTCGCCCTGCTCTTCGGGCTGGCGATGCTCGCGTTCGCCGGCGGTCAGGCCGCGGGGGAGTTCTACGCCGGCTGGCTCACCGAGTACAGCCTGTCGGTCGACAACCTCTTCGTCTTCGTGATCATCATGGCCAGGTTCGCCGTGCCGCGGCGCTACCAGCAGCAGGTGCTGATGATCGGGATCATCATGGCCCTGGTGCTGCGCGGGGTCTTCATCCTCGTGGGAGCCGCGGCGATCAACGAGTTCGCCTGGCTGTTCTGGATCTTCGGCGCGTTCCTCGTCTACACCGCGGTCAAGCTGGCCCGGCACTCCGAGGCGGAGGAGGACGAGTTCGAGGAGAACGTCGTCATCCGGCGGCTGCGCGCGGTGCTGCCGATGCACTCCGAGTACGACGGCGCCAAGGTGCGCACGGTCGTCGACGGGCGGCGGCTGTTCACGCCCATGCTCGTCGTGTTCGTCGCGATCGCCACCACCGACCTGCTGTTCGCGCTCGACTCGATCCCGGCGATCTTCGGGCTGACGCAGGAGCCGTTCATCGTGTTCACGGCGAACGTGTTCGCGCTGATGGGGCTGCGCCAGCTGTACTTCCTGCTCGGCGGGCTGCTCGACCGGCTGGTCTACCTGTCCAAGGGGCTCGCGGTGATCCTGGGCTTCATCGGCGTGAAGCTCGTGCTGACCGCGATCCACGAGAACACGCTGCCGTTCATCAACGACGGGCAGCCGGTGGACGCGGTCCCGGAGGTGCCGATCTGGCTCTCGCTCGGCGTCATCCTCGGCACGCTGGCGATCGCGACGGTCGCCAGCCTCGCGCGCACCCGGACGCCGGACGACGAGGTGCCCGCCCGGCAGCGCGACGAGCTGCTCCCCGAGAACGTCGGTGGCGAGGTGCCGGACGAGCGGTGAGCGCGGGGCTCACCAGCCCCGCTCGCGCCACTCGCCCAGGTGCGGGCGCTCCGCGCCGAGCGTCGTGCCGGCGCCGTGGCCCGGGTGCACCACGGTGTCGTCCGGCAGGACGCCGAAGATGCGCCGCTCTAGGTCGTCCATGAGCGAGGTGAACGACACGGGCTCTGTTGTCCTCCCAGGACCGCCCGGGAAGAGGGAGTCCCCGGTGAAGACGTGGGTCGACCCGTCGGCCCCCCGGTGGACCAGCGCCACCGAACCCGGGGTGTGTCCGCGCAGGTGGACGACGTCGAGGACGACGTCCCCGACGGTGACCGTGTCGCCGTGACCGAGCCGGACGTCGACCCGGACAGGCAGGGCGTCGGCGTCCTCCTCGCCGGCCGCCGTGCGCGCACCGGTCCGGGCGACCAGCGCGGCCAGGGCCCGGTGGTGGTCCCAGTGCTGGTGCGTGGTGACCACGGTGCCCAGCCGCCCGGTCGGGGACCCTTCCTGCACCAGGGCCAGCAGCGCGTCGAGGTCGTCCGCGGCGTCGATCAGCAGCTGCTCGCCGGTGGCCCGGCACGTCAGCAGGTAGCAGTTGTTGTCCATCTCCGAGACGCTGAGCCGCCGGATCGTCAGGCTGCCGGTGTCGATCGTCTCGTCGCTGGCCACCTCGGCACGCTAGCCCAGCGGAGTCAGCGCTGCATGCGCTGCCGGTGCGCGACGTCGAGGGCGTCCGCCGCCCGCACGAGGGCCAGGTGCGACAGCGCCTGCGGGACGTTCCCGAGCTGCCGGCCCAGCGCTGGCGAGTACTCCTCCGACAGCAGCCCGACGTCGCTGGCGATGCCGGCGAGACGGTCCATCAGCGCTGTCGCTTCGTCGAGCCGCCCGCTGCGGGCGTACTGCTCGACCAGCCAGAAGGAGCACGCCAGGAACGGGTGCTCGCCCGGGGGCAGGCCGTCGACGCCGGACTCGGTGCGGTAGCGCAGCACGAGGCCGTCGACGAGCAGGTCCTGCTCGATGGCCGCCACCGTCCCGAGCATGCGGTCGTCGTCCGGGGCGCAGAACCCCACCTGCGGCAGCTGCAGGAGGGACGCGTCGACGGTGGTGCCGCCGAAGTACTGCGTGTACGTGCCGCGCCGGGGGTCGAAGCCCTCGGCTTCGATCCGCTCGCGCACCTTCTCGCGCAGCGACTCCCACGTGTCGGCGTCGCCGTCGAGGCCGTGCTCGCGGACCGCGGCCACGCCGCGGTCGAGGGCGGCCCAGACCATCACCTGCGAGTGGGTGAAGTGCCGCAGCGGGCCGCGGATCTCCCAGATGCCGTGGTCGGGGTCCTCCCAGTGCTCGCACACGAACCGCAGCAGCTCGCGCTGCAGCGGCCACGAGAACTCGTTCTCGGCCAGGCCCTCCCGCCGGGCACGCTCGAGCGCGACCATCACCTCACCGAGGACGTCCCCCTGGTACTGCTCGAACGCCGCGTTCCCGACGCGCACCGGGGTGGAGCCCTCGTACCCCGGCAGCCAGTCCAGCTCCCGCTCCGGCAGCTCCCGCCGTCCGTCGATCCCGTACATGATCTGGACCTGTTCCGGCGAACCGGCGATGGCGCGCAGCAGCCAGTCCCGCCACTCGCAGACCTCGTCGTGGTACCCGTGCGACAGCAGCGCCTCGATCGTCAGCGCGGCGTCCCGCAGCCACGAGTAGCGGTAGTCCCAGTTGCGGGGCCCGCCGGGCTGCTCCGGCAGCGAGGTCGTCGCCGCCGCGACGATGCCGCCGGTGTCCTCGTGCGTGAGGGCCCGCAGCACCAGCAGCGACCGGGTGACGAGGTGCTCGTACGGACCGCCGCGCTCCCGCCGGTCGGCCCAGTCCTGCCAGCGGGCGAGGGTCTCCACGAGGCGCGCCTCCGGGTCCAGCCGGGGCGGCACCGGCAGGTGCGAGGGGTACCAGGTGAGGACGTAGTCGATCCGCTCGCCGGCGGACACGGTCAGCTCACCGGCGTGCCGCCGGTCGACCGGGTCGGGCAGCGGCCCGCCGCGCAGCAGGAGGCTGTCCGGGCCGGCGGTGGCGAGCAGCGCCTCGCCGTCGTCACTGCCCACGCGCCGGACCCACGGCACGTAGCGCCCGTAGCCGAACCGCAGCACCAGCTCCTGTCGGACCCGGACGGACCCGCTGACGCCGCGCACGCTGCGGACGACGTCCGCCCGCCGGTCCCCGGTGGGCATCGCGTCGACGACCTGCAGCACGCCGTCCGGCGTCTCCCACGTGGTCTCGAGGACGAACGAGTCCTCGATGTACCGTCGGCGGCTCACCGCGGCGACCGACGCCGGGGCCAGCAGCCAGCGCCCGTGCCCGCTGTCGCCCAGCAGGGCCGCGAACACGGCGGGGGAGTCGAACCGTGGTAGGCACAGCCAGTCGATGCCGCCGTCCCGGCCGACCAGGGCACCGGTGTGCAGATCCCCGACGAACGCGTAGTCCTCGATCCGTTGCGCCACCGGACCATCGTGCCGTCGTCCTCGCCGGTCTGCAGGTGCGCGAAGCGGCACCGTCGCGGCAGGGTAGCCCCGTGACGAACGCCCACCAGGAGATCCGCACCCTCCTCGTCCTCGGTGCGAGCGGCGACCTGGCCGGCCGTCTGCTGCTGCCGGGACTGGGCCGGCTGCTGGCGACGGGCCGCGCGCCCCACCTGGAGCTGGTCGGCTCCGGCGTGGACGACTGGGACGACGACCGCTGGCGGCAGCGGCTGCGGGACGCCTTCGCGACCGGCCCGAGCATCGAGGTGCCGGCGTGGGAGCGCGGGGAGCCGCGCGCCGACGAGCCGGGGGCCGGGACGCTGCGCCGGCTGGAGAAGGAGTCGACGTACCTGCCCGCCGACGTCACCTCCCCGGACGACGTCCGGCGGCTGCTCGCGGCCTGCGAGCCTCCGGTCGCCATCTACTTCGCCCTGCCGCCGGCGGTGACCGAGCGCGCGTGCCTGGCGCTGCGCGAGGTGGGCGTGCCGCCCGGCACCCGGCTGGTCCTGGAGAAGCCCTACGGCACGGACGGCCTGGCGGCACGGCGGCTCAACCGCCTGCTCGCCGGCCTGGTGCCCGAGGAGCAGGTGCACCGCGTCGACCACTTCCTCGGCAAGCACACGGTGCTGAACATCCTGGGCTTCCGCTTCGCGAACCGCCTGTTCGAGCCGGTCTGGAACGCCACCCACGTCGACCGGGTCGACATCGTCTACGACGAGACCCTGGGACTCGAGAGCCGCGCCCGCTACTACGACACCGCCGGCGCGCTGCGCGACATGGTGCAGAGCCACCTCCTCCAGGTGCTGGCCCTGCTGGCCATGGACCCGCCCGCGACGATGCAGGCCCGCGACGTGCGGGACCACAAGGCCGAGGTGCTCCGGGCGACCCGGGCCGGCGACGTCCGCACGTTCAGCCGGCGCGCCCGGTACACGGCGGGCTCGGTGGGCGGCCGGGAGCTGCCGGCCTACGCCGACGAGCCGGGAGTGGACCCCGGCCGTGGCACCGAGACCCTCGCCGAGGTGACGTGCTTCGTGGACAGCTGGCGCTGGCACGGGGTCCCGTTCCGCCTGCGCTCCGGCAAGGCGCTCGGCACGGCCCGCAAGGAGGCGGTGGTCACCTTCAAGCCGGTGCCGCACCTGCCGACCGGTCTGCGCGGCACCTCCCAGCCCACGCGCCTGCGCATCGGGCTGGGCCCGGAGTGCCTGAAGCTCGAGATCGACATCAACGGCCCGGGCGACCCGCTGGAGCTCGACCGCGCCGTGCTGCACACCGACTTCGCCGCCGGGGACCTGCCCGCCTACGGCGAGGTGCTGGCCGGCGTCCTGGAGGGGGACCCGCTGCTGTCGGTGCGCGGGGACGTCGCCGAGGAGTGCTGGCGCATCGTCGAGCCGGTGCTCGAGGCCTGGGCCGCCGGTCAGGTGCCCTTGGAGGAGTACCCGGCCGGCAGCGACGGGCCGGGCGGAGCCCCCGACTGACCCGATCAGCCCCAGCTCGGGACGGCGGGCAGCGGGCCGTCGGCGTCCAGCGCCGCGCCGTCCTGGCGGCCGGTGAGCCAGCCGAGCAGGTCGGCGGCCGAGCCGCGGACGCCGGCCGCGGCCGGGTCGACGCCGGTGCGCTGCACCGCCTCGGGCAGCCCGCGGGCGACCACCGGCGCCGGCAGGTCGCGGAACCGGCGCCCGGTGCCCAGGTCGACGTGGTGGTAGGCGACCTCGCGGATGCGCGCCCACAGGACGTCGGACGCCGGCATCGCCGTCCCGGCACCGGACCGCACGGTGGCGGACCGGCGCTCGGCCGGCAGTGCCGCGATCGCCGCGAGCAGCCGCTCGGCGCTGGACTCGACGTCCGCCTCCAGGTCGGCCGCCGAGCGCCCGGCGCCCACCTCGATGTCGGCGTCCCGCTGCTCGCGCGAGGCGTACATCGGGTGCTCGACTCCGGTCCGGGCCCACTCCAGCAGGTTGCACAGCGCGTCCGCGTTGCGCGCCACGTGGGTGAGGACGTGCGCCCGGGTCCACCCCGGCAGCAGGGACGGCGCCCGGACGGCGTCGTCGTCCAGCGCGCGGACGTCGTCCAGCAGGTCGTCGGTGACGGCCGCGAGCAGCGCGACCGCGCGGTCGTAGACGGCCGGGTCGTCGAGGCGGGTGAGGTCCAGGTCGTCGTCCATGACGGCACGCTAGCGCCGCGCCGTGTGAGGCACGTCGCCTCGGTGACCCGGTTGTCGGAGGCGGCACCTAGCATGGCTCGACGTGGCCGACCGCCTGATCGTCCGTGGTGCGCGTGAGCACAACCTCAAGGACGTTTCCCTCGACCTGCCCCGTGAGGCGCTCATCGTCTTCACCGGGCTGTCCGGCTCGGGGAAGTCCTCGCTCGCCTTCGACACGATCTTCGCGGAGGGCCAGCGGCGGTACGTCGAGTCGCTGTCGGCGTACGCGCGGCAGTTCCTCGGCCAGATGGACAAGCCGGACGTCGACTTCATCGAGGGCCTGTCGCCGGCGGTGTCCATCGACCAGAAGTCGACCAGCCGGAACCCGCGATCGACGGTCGGCACGATCACCGAGGTCTACGACTACCTGCGCCTGCTGTGGGCGCGGATCGGCCGCCCGCACTGCCCGGTCTGTGGCGAGCCGATCGGCCGGCAGACGCCGCAGCAGATCGTCGACCGGCTGCTCGAGCTGCCCGAGGGGACCCGGTTCCAGGTGCTCGCGCCGGTCGTCCGCGGCCGCAAGGGCGAGTACGCGGACCTGTTCCGGGAGCTGCAGAGCAAGGGCTTCGCCCGGGCCCGGGTGGACGGCGCGGTCGTGTCGCTGTCCGAGCCGCCGGTGCTGGAGAAGAAGCTCAAGCACACCATCGAGGTGGTCGTCGACCGGCTGGTCGCCAAGCCCGGCGCCAAGCAGCGGCTGACCGACTCGGTGGAGACCGCGCTGGGCCTGGCCGGCGGCCTCGTGGTCGCCGAGCTCGTGGACGCCCCGGCCGACGACCCGGGCCGGGAGCGGCGGTTCTCCGAGAAGATGGCGTGCCCGAACGACCACCCCCTCGCGGTCGACGAGATCGAGCCCCGGTCGTTCTCGTTCAACAGCCCCTACGGTGCGTGCCCGGAGTGCCACGGCATCGGC
>JBMOMI010000727.1:17644-23836 GCA_049325235.1 Actinomycetota bacterium
AGGTCGACCCCGAGCTCGTCGTGCCGGACCCCGACCTGTCCCTCGCGCAGGGAGCGATCGCGCCCTGGGGCAGCGGCTCGGGGTCCGCCGAGTACTACCAGCGCCTGATGACGGGGCTGGCCGACCAGCTGGGCTTCTCGATGGACACGCCGTGGCGTGCGCTGCCCAAGCGCGCCGTGCAGGCGCTGCTCGAGGGCAAGGACTACGAGGTCCACGTCCGCTACCGCAACCGGTTCGGCAGGGAGCGGTCGTACACCACCGGCTTCGAGGGCGTCGTCCCGTTCATCAAGCGCCGGCACTCCGAGACCGAGTCGGACTGGTCGCGCGAGCGGTACGAGGGCTACATGCGCGAGGTCCCGTGCCCGGCGTGCCGCGGGGCCCGCCTCAAGCCGGAGATCCTCGCCGTCCGGGTGGGCGGCCGGTCGATCGCCGAGGCGGCGTCCCTGCCGATCCGGGACGCCGCGGAGTTCCTCGGCGGCCTGGAGCTGACCGACCGCGAGCGCCACATCGCCGAGCGGGTGCTCAAGGAGATCAACGCCCGGCTCGGCTTCCTGCTCGACGTGGGGCTGGACTACCTGTCGCTGGACCGGGCCGCGGGCACGCTGTCCGGCGGCGAGGCGCAGCGGATCCGCCTGGCCACCCAGATCGGCTCCGGCCTCGTCGGCGTCCTCTACGTGCTCGACGAGCCGAGCATCGGGCTGCACCAGCGCGACAACCACCGGCTGATCGAGACGCTGACCCGGCTGCGCGACCTCGGCAACACGCTCATCGTCGTCGAGCACGACGAGGACACGATCCGCACCGCCGACTGGGTCGTCGACATCGGGCCCGGCGCCGGCGAGCACGGCGGGCAGGTCGTGCACTCCGGGGACGTCGCCGGGCTGCTCGCGCACCGCTCGTCCCTGACCGGGATGTACCTGTCGGGCCGGCGGGAGATCGAGATCCCGGCCGTGCGGCGTCCCCGGCAGCCGGGCCGGCAGGTCACCGTCGTGGGGGCGCGGGAGAACAACCTGCGGGGGATCGACGTGTCGTTCCCGCTCGGCTGCCTGGTCGCGGTCACGGGCGTGTCGGGCTCGGGCAAGTCGACGCTCGTCAACGACATCCTCTACAGCGCGCTCGCTAACCGCCTGAACGGCGCCCGCCAGGTGCCGGGCCGGCACAAGACCGTCACGGGCGTCGACGAGCTGGACAAGGTCGTGCACGTCGACCAGAGCCCGATCGGCCGCACGCCGCGCTCCAACCCGGCGACGTACACCGGCGTCTTCGACCACATCCGCCGCCTGTTCGCCGAGACGACCGAGGCGAAGGTGCGCGGCTACATGCCGGGCCGGTTCTCGTTCAACGTCAAGGGCGGCCGCTGCGAGAACTGCCAGGGCGACGGCACGATCAAGATCGAGATGAATTTCCTGCCGGACGTCTACGTGCCGTGCGAGGTGTGCCACGGCGCCCGGTACAACCGGGAGACGCTCGAGGTGCACTTCAAGGGCAAGACGATCTCCGACGTCCTCGACATGCCGATCGAGGAGGCCGCGGAGTTCTTCGCCGCGGTGCCGGCCATCTCCCGGCACCTGAGGACCCTGGTGGACGTCGGCCTCGGCTACGTGCGGCTCGGTCAGCCGGCGCCGACGCTGTCCGGCGGCGAGGCGCAGCGGGTCAAGCTGGCGAGCGAGCTGCAGAAGCGCTCGACCGGGCGCACCGTCTACGTGCTCGACGAGCCGACGACCGGGCTGCACTTCGAGGACATCCGCAAGCTGCTCGCCGTGCTGCAGGGCCTGGTCGACAAGGGCAACACGGTCATCGTCATCGAGCACAACCTCGACGTCGTCAAGAGCGCCGACTGGATCGTCGACATGGGGCCGGAGGGCGGTTCGGGCGGCGGCACCGTCGTCGCCGAGGGGACGCCCGAGGACGTCGCGGCCGACCCGGCCAGCTACACGGGCCAGTTCCTCGCCCCGGTGCTGCGCGGCCGGGCGACGGCCCGCCCCGCCACCAGGAAGGCACCCGCGAAGCGGGCGACGAGGAAAGCCTCTGCGCGCCCGGCCCGCAAGGCCGGCTGAGCCGGCACCGCGACGAGCCCGCCCGGCGTGGAGGGCGGCGCGGTTCCTAGGCTGGGGGCGTGGCCGACCCGTCGTCGTACCGCCCGAAGCCGGGCGAGATCCCCGACGAGCCCGGCGTTTACCGGTTCACCGACGCGCAGGGCAGGGTCGTCTACGTCGGCAAGGCGAAGAGCCTGCGGCAGCGGCTGAACAGCTACTTCGCCGACGTCGCGTCGCTGCACCCGCGGACGCAGCAGATGGTCACCACCGCCACCGCCGTCCAGTGGACCGTGGTGGCCACCGAGGTGGAGGCGCTGCAGCTCGAGTACTCCTGGATCAAGGAGTTCGACCCCCGCTTCAACGTCAAGTACCGCGACGACAAGTCGTACCCGTACCTGGCGGTCACGATGGGCGAGGAGTTCCCGCGCGTGCAGGTGATGCGCGGGAAGAAGAAGCCCGGCACCCGGTACTTCGGCCCGTACGCGCACGCGTGGGCGATCCGGGAGACGGTCGACCTGCTGCTGCGGGTGTTCCCGGTGCGCACGTGCTCGGCGGGCGTGTTCAAGCGCGCCGGTCAGGTCGGGCGGCCGTGCCTGCTCGGGTACATCGACAAGTGCTCGGCTCCGTGCGTCGGGTCGATCAGCCCCGAGGACCACCGCGCGCTCGCCGAGGACTTCTGCGACTTCATGTCCGGGCAGACGCAGCGGTTCGTGCGCCGGCTCGAGGCCGAGATGAAGCAGGCCTCCGACGACCTCGACTTCGAGCGCGCGGCACGGTTGCGCGACGACATCGGCGCGCTGCGCCGGGCGATCGAGAAGAACGCGGTGGTGCTGCCGGACGCCACCGACGCCGACGTCTTCGCCCTCGCCGAGGACGAGCTGGAGGCCGCCGTCCAGGTCTTCCACGTGCGCGGCGGCCGGGTGCGCGGCCAGCGCGGCTGGGTGGTCGAGAAGGTCGAGGACCTCACCACCGGCGAGCTCGTCGAGCACCTGCTGCAGCAGGTCTACGGGGACGCCGCGGACGCCGTCCCGCGGGAGGTGCTGGTGCCCGAGGTGCCGCCGGACCTGCCCGAGGTCACCACGTGGCTCACCGGCCTGCGGGGGGCGAGGGTCGACGTCCGCGTGCCGCAGCGGGGTGACAAGCGGGCGCTCGCCGAGACGGTGCAGCGCAACGCGCAGCAGGCCCTCGCGCTGCACAAGACCCGGCGCGCCGGCGACCTGACCACGAGAAGCCAGGCGCTGCAGGAGATCCAGGAGGCGCTCGGCCTGCCCGACGCACCGCTGCGGATCGAGTGCTTCGACGTCTCCAACCTGCAGGGCTCGGAGATCGTCGCCTCGATGGTCGTCTTCGAGGACGGCCTGCCGCGCAAGGGCGAGTACCGGCGCTTCGCCGTCCGCGGCACCGGCGGCCAGGACGACGTGGCGTCCCTGTACGAGGTCGTGTCCCGGCGGTTCCGTCGCTACGTGGACGAGCGCGTGTCCTCCGGGGCGCTGGAGATGGACGACGACGGTGCGCCGAACGCCGTCGACCCGCAGACCGGTCGCCCGCGCCGCTTCGCCTACGCGCCGAACCTCGTCGTCGTGGACGGCGGCCAGCCGCAGGTGGCGGCCGCGGCCCGCGCCCTGGCGGACCTCGGCGTCACCGACGTGGCGCTGTGCGGGCTCGCGAAGCGCCTCGAGGAGGTGTGGCTGCCGGGGGAGGACCACCCCGTCGTCCTGCCGCGCACCAGCCAGGGGCTGTACCTGCTGCAGCGGGTCCGCGACGAGGCCCACCGGTTCGCGATCACCTACCACCGGCACAAGCGCAGCACGGCGATGACCCGCAGCGCGCTGGACGACGTCCCCGGGCTCGGTCCCGCCCGGCGCAAGGCGCTGCTGCGCCAGTTCGGGTCCCTGAAGAGGCTGCGCCAGGCCACGGCGGAGGAGATCGCCACCGTGCCGGGGGTCGGCCCCGCGACGGCGCAGGCGGTGGTCGAGGCGCTGGCGACCGGCGGGGCCGCAGCGCCCGCGGTCAACCTCACCACCGGCGAGGTGCTCGAGGGGTGAGCGAGGCACCCCTGACATCATGGACGCCGTGACGAGCGCCACGGACGCGGACCAGCCCGAGCTCGGGGTGGACACCGCCGTCCCGGAGGTGCTCATCATCACCGGGATGTCGGGCGCGGGCCGGACCACCGCGGCCAACGTCCTGGAGGACCTCGGCTGGTACGTCGTCGACAACCTGCCGCCGCAGATGCTCGCGCCGCTGGCCCTGCTCGCGGCCAAGGCGGCCGGCAGCGTGCCGCGCCTCGCGGTCGTGGTCGACGTCCGGGGCCGCAGCTTCTTCTCGGACCTCACCGAGTCGCTGGCCGGGTTGCGCAGCAGGGGGATCCGGTTGCGGGTGCTGTTCCTGGACGCCAGCGACGAGACGCTGGTCCGCCGCTTCGAGTCCGTGCGGCGCCCGCACCCCTTGCAGGGCAACGGTCGCATCCTCGACGGCATCGGCCGCGAGCGGGAGCTGATCGGCGACCTGCTCGCCACCGCCGACGTGGTCGTCGACACGAGCGACCTCAACGTGCACCAGCTCAGCGCGAAGATCGTGGAGACCTTCTCCGAGCGCGAGCAGGTCGGCCTCCGCGTGACGGTGATGTCGTTCGGGTTCAAGTACGGCCTGCCGGTCGACGCCGACCACGTCGTCGACGTCAGGTTCCTGCCGAACCCGCACTGGATCCCCGAGCTCAAGCCGTTCACCGGCAAGGACCCGCAGGTCAGCGAGTACGTGCTGGGCCAGCCCGGGGCGATGGACTTCGTCGAGCGGTACGTCCTCGCGCTGGAACCGGTGATGGCCGGCTACCGCAAGGAGAACCGGCACTACGTGACGATCGCGATCGGCTGCACCGGCGGCAAGCACCGCTCCGTCGCGCTCACCGAGGAGATCGTCCGCCGGCTCGCCGAGACGGGCGTCCGGGCCCACGCCGTCCACCGGGACCTGGGGCGCGAGTGAGACCCGCCCCCCGGGTCGTGGCTCTGGGCGGTGGGCACGGGCTCGCGGCCTCGCTGCAGGCCCTGCGCCACCTCACCGACCGGCTCACGGCGGTGGTCACCGTCGCCGACGACGGCGGCTCCAGCGGCCGGCTGCGCGCCGAGCTCGGGGTGCTGCCACCCGGTGACCTGCGGATGGCGCTGTCGGCGCTGTGCGACGACGGCGAGTGGGGCCGCACGTGGCGCGACGTGCTGCAGCACCGCTTCACCAGCGACGGGAGCCTCCACGACCACGCCGTCGGCAACCTGCTCATCGTCGCCCTGTGGGAGCTGCTCGGGGACCCCGTGGCCGGGCTCGACTGGGTCGCCCGGCTGCTCGGCTCCCGCGGTCGCGTGCTGCCGATGTCGTCGGTGCCGCTGGAGATCGAGGCGGACGTCGCCGGTCTCGACGACGGCTGCCCGGACGCCGTCGAGGTCGTCCGGGGCCAGGTGGCGGTCGCCACCACGCCGGGCCGCGTCCGCGCCGTCCGGCTGATCCCGCAGGACCCGCCGGCGTGCCGCGAGGCGGTCCAGGCCGTGCGGGACGCCGACTGGGTGGTGCTCGGCCCCGGCTCCTGGTTCACCAGCGTGGCGGTCCACCTGCTGGTCCCCGACCTCGCGGACAGCCTGCTCACCACGCGGGCCCGGCGCTGCGTCGTCCTCAACCTGGAGGCGGGCCGCGGCGAGACCAGCGGGCTGACCGCGGCCGAGCACGTCCGGGCGCTCACGGCGCACGCCCCCCGGCTGCGGCTCGACGTCGTCCTGGCGGATCCCAGCGCCGTGGAGGACGTCGACGACCTCGCCGCCGCGGTCGAGGCGGCCGGCGGTCGCCTGGTGCTGCGCCAGGTCGGGCTGGGCGACGGGTCCGCGCGCCACGACCCGCTGCGCCTCGCGGCGGCGTTCCGCGACGTCTTCGACGGCGCGCTCGGTGACGTGGGGACCGTCCCACCCGGTCGGCCGGACGGCCCGTGAGCCCGGTGGCAGGATGTCGGCCATGGCGTTGACGGCACAGGTGAAGGACGAGCTGAGCCGACTCGAGGTGACGCGGACCTGTTGCCGCAAGGCCGAGGTCTCGGCGACGCTGCGCTTCGCCGGGGGACTGCACATCGTCTCGGGGCGCATCGTGATCGAGGCGGAGCTCGACACCGGGGCAGCGG
>JBMOMI010000728.1:0-1874 GCA_049325235.1 Actinomycetota bacterium
GTGCGGCGCGCACCACGCGATGGTCGAGCACGGCCACTACCGGATCGTGATGATCGACGGCGTCCCCCACGTCATCCCACCGCCGTGGGTCGACCCCGCCCAGACCCCCGTCGCCAACACCTACTGGCGCGACCAGGACCACGCCCGCCGCACCGGACGACAACTCGCCCTCGACCTCGACCTCCATCCGCGGGCACGACCACCCGACACCGGGTGAGAGTGCCGGTCCTGCGGGCTGGGTCATCACTCAGCAGCTGAGGCTGCACGGGGCGGACTAGGGACGGCACGTGTAGACGCGCCGGAAGCGGGCCCGTGGAGGGTCAGGCCTCCAGCTCGCCCAGGACCCGGCGGAACGAGGCGGTGTGCCGGTCGACGTCCTCCGGGGTGGTCTGCGGACACATCAGGGCCATGTTGTGGAACGGGGTGAGCAGCAGCCCGTCGTTGAGAGCGGCGAGGTGCAGGTACTGCTGGAGGGCGAAGTCGTCCGCTGCCGCCGCCTCTGCACCGGTGCGCGGCGGCTCGGGGGAGAACGCGTACTCCGCGCGGCAGCCGAGCCGCGTCACGTGCCACGGGGTGCCGGCGGCGTCCAGGGCCCCTTGCACCCCCTCGGTCCAGCGGACGGCCATCGCCTGCATGTGAGCGAACGCCTCTGCGGTGAGCACCTCGGTCAGCGTGGCGCGAACCGCAGCCAGGGACAGCGCGTTGCCGGCCAGCGTGCCGCCCACGCCGCCGACGTCGACGTCCTCGAGCTCGACCGACTTCTGCACGCGGTCGGCGAGCTCGGCGGTCATCCCGAACGCGGCCGCCGGGACCCCGCCCCCGATCGTCTTGCCGACGACCACGGCGTCGGGCTGCAGACCCCAGGCCGCCGTGCAACCACCGGGCCCCGCGCACAGCGTGTGCGTCTCGTCGAGCACGAGCAGGACGCCGTGGCGGGTGCACAGGTCGCGCAGCGCCTCGTGGTAGCCGGGGTCGGGCAGCACGATGCCGATGTTCGTCATCGCCGGCTCCAGCAGCGCGCACGCCACCTCGCCGGTGGCCAGTGCGGCCTCCAGGGCCCCGATGTCGTTGAACGGGACGACCACCGTCGTGACGGCCGGGTCGACGGGCGGGCCGATGTTGCCGCGGCGGGCCACCACACGGCCGGCCGCGTCGAGCGTCGCGAACGTCTCGTCGACGGTGCCGTGGTAGCAGTAGTCGACCACCAGCACCTTCGGCCGGCCGGTGACGTGGCGCGCGTACCGCACGAGGTGCCGGTTGGCGTCCGTGGCCGACAGCGTGAACTGCCACTGGGGGACGCCGAACCGCCGGCTCAGCTCCTCGGCGGCGACCGTCGCGTCCTCGGTCGGCAGCATCGCCGTGATGCCGCGGCCGACCTGCTCGCACACCGCCGCCACCGTGGCAGCCGGCGAGTGGCCGACCATCGCACCGGTGTCCCCGAGGCACAGGTCGACGTGGTCGATCCCGTCGGCGCACGTGAAGTGCGCCCCCTGCGCCTGCGCCACGAACACCGGAAAAGGGCCGGGCCACTTGGCCATCCACGACATCGGGACGCCACCGGGCATGTGCTCGCGCGCCCGGGCGGCCAGCTCGGCCGACCGCGGACGCGCCGCGACGAAGCCTTCGGTCTCGGCCCGGGTGAGGTCGGCGAGCCGCTGCCGGTTCACGACGCGGCCCCGCCGACCGCGTCGTCCAGGACGTCGAGGGCCTCGGCGAGCAGCGCCTCGCCGATCGTCAGCGGCGGCAGGAACCGCAGGACGTTCCCGTACGTACCGCACGTCAGCGTCACGACGCCGGCCCGGTGGCACGCGGCGCTGATGCGGGCCGCCTCCGCCGGGTCGGGCTCGGTCGTGCCGGGGCGCACGAGCTCGACC
>JBMOMI010000729.1:0-1872 GCA_049325235.1 Actinomycetota bacterium
CTCGTCGGCCACGTCCGCCGGGCCTCACCCGTCGTCGGCGAGCGCGCCGGCGAAGTGCCGCACCTCACCGGATCGGGCGTCGAGCCGCACCTCGTACGCGCTGGGCTCGTCGACGCACCGGTACATGAGCGGGACGGCGTGCATCTTGACCTCGTAGGACGACAGGGCTCGCCGGTAGGCGCCCACCGACTCCCACTGGCTCTGCATCACCCACAGCTGTCCGTCGTCCAGGGCCCGGCCCAGCCGGACGCCGAGGCACCCCGGACGCTCGGAGAGCACGGCGAGCGCCTGCTCGGCGCTCGCGAGGAAGCCGTCGGTGTCCTCCGGCGCCACGCGGTAGCGGCTGATGACGAGCACGGCTGCCCCTTCGTCGACGTCGCCCGACCGGTCCACCGGGCGGCTGCCAGGATGCTCGCATGCCGCCGGTCCGCCGGACGCCCGCGTGGGTCGTCGCAGCCGTCGCCGGGCTGGTGCTCGCGGTAGCGCTCGTCCTGGGCACCTGGTGGGCCGCCCTGGCCGTGCTTGCGCTCGTCGCCGGGATGGCGTTGCTGACGGCGGCGGTGTGGCGCTCGCTCAGGCCGCCGCAGCGGGCGCTCCGTCTCCTCGTGCTCGGCCTGCTGGTCACCTGGGCGGTCGTGCAGCTGTACCGAGCGTGAGCCACGACCGGCCGCTTTGACAGGCGCGCCGGTTGGAACTGAGAATGGTTGTCATGCCACTTCGTGCTCGCCCCGCGCTCGCCCTGCCCGCCGTCGCCGCGCTCGCCCTCACCGGGTGCGGCCAGTCCGTGGAAGCCGGTCAGGCCGCGACCGCTCAGGAGAACGAGCGCATCGGCGTGACCGCCGGGTTCTACCCCCTGCAGTTCGTCAGCGAGGCCGTGGGCGGTGACCGCGTGGAGGTCACGAACCTCACCACGCCGGGCGCCGAGCCGCACGACCTGGAGCTGGCGCCTCGCGACGTCGCCGAGCTGAGCGAGGCCGAGCTCGTCGTCTACCTGTCCGGGTTACAGCCGGCCGTCGACGACGCCGTCGGGTCGCAGTCCGTCGAGGCCTTCGATGTCGCCGACGCCGCGGACCTGTCACTGACCACCGCCCCGCTCGAGGACGAGCAGGCCGAGGACGGCCACACCGATGACGAGCCCGCCCAGGGCGAGGAGATCACCGACCCCCACTTCTGGCTGGACCCACTGCGCCTGGCCGCTGTCGGCGACGCCGTCGCCGACCGGCTCGCGGACATCGACCCCGACGGCGCGCAGGAGTACGCGGCGAACGCCGAGAAGCTGCGCTCGCGGCTCGAGGAGTTGGACGCCGAGATGTCCGAGACGCTCGGCAGCTGCGAGAGAACCGCGCTGGTGACCAGTCACAACGCGTTCGGCTACCTGGCCGACCGCTACGGCTTCGAGCAGGTCGGCATCAGCGGACTCAGCCCCGACGACGAGCCGAGCCCGGCCAAGCTCGCGGAGCTCGCGGACTTCGTCCGCGACAACGGGGTGACGACGATCTACTACGAGACCCTGGTGAGCCCCGACACGGCGCGCACGCTCGCCGAGGAGACCGGCGCGCAGACCGCGACGCTGGACCCGATCGAGGGCATCACGGAGGAGTCCGCCGGCGACGACTACGTCGAGGTGATGCGGGCCAACCTCGAGACGCTCGTTCAGGGACAATCCTGCGCGTGACGTCCTCGGCGAACGACAGCCCGCCGGTGCTGCGCTACCGCGGGTGCAGCATCGGCTACGGCGAGACCCGCGTCGTGCACGACGTGGACCTCGTCGTCGGCCGGGGCGAGTCGGTCGCGGTCCTGGGGTCCAACGGCTCAGGCAAGACCACTCTCGTGCGCGCTGCACTGCGGCTGGCGACCATCCAGTCCGGCTCG
>JBMOMI010000730.1:0-1865 GCA_049325235.1 Actinomycetota bacterium
TAGGACAGGTCGAGGCGGACGCGCACGAGCCCGCCGTCCCCGGCATCGGGGCGGGCGGGCTCGTGGGGCCGAGCGATCGGCTCGCTCAGGCCTTGTCCTCCTCCGCCGGCTGTGCGGCGTCCTCGGCCTGCCCGGCGTCCTCGGCCTGCCCGGACTGCTCGGCCTCCTCGGGGGAGTCGGCGGACTCCGGCGAGTCGGCGGACTCCGGGGACTCCGGGGACTCCGGGGACTCCGGGGACTCCGGCGACTCGGCGGCCTCCTCGGCGGCGGCCGGGGCGGCCGCGCGCTTCGTCGCGGCCTCTGCCTCGCGGACCGTGGCCTGCTTGGCGGACACCGGCTCCAGGACGAGCTCGATCACGGCCATCGGGGCGTTGTCGCCCTTGCGCGGCCCGATCTTCGTGATCCGCGTGTAGCCGCCGTTGCGCTGGGCCATCGCCGGCGCGATCTCGGTGAACAGCACGTGGACGACGCCCTTGTCGCGGACGACGGTCATCACGCGGCGCCGCGACGCGAGGTCGCCGCGCTTGGCGAACGTGATGAGCCGCTCCGCGAGCGGCCGCAGCCGCTTCGCCTTGGCCTCGGTGGTCGTGATCCGCCGGTGCTCGAAGAGCTGCGTGGCCAGGCCGGCCAGCATCAGCCGCTCGTGCGCGGGGCCGCCGCCGAGCCGCGGACCCTTGGTGGGGGTAGGCATGGTGTCGTGATCTCCTCGGGTGGGGCCGCGCCGGCGGGCCGCTCACGCGGCCCGGGCGTGGCTCGGGGGCCTCAGTACTGCTCGTCCTCGGCGTAGGACATGTCGTCGTCCCCGTAGGTGTCGACGACCGCGCTCGGGTCGAACCCGGGCGGGCTGTCCTTGAGCTGCAGGCCCATGCCGGAGAGCTTGGCCTTCACCTCGTCGATGGACTTCGCGCCGAAGTTGCGGATGTCGAGCAGGTCGGCCTCGCTGCGGGCGGTGAGCTCGCCGACGGTGTGGATGCCCTCGCGCTTGAGGCAGTTGTAGGAGCGCACGGTCAGGTCGAGCTCCTCGATCGGCAGCGCCAGGTCGGCGGCCAGCGCGGCGTCCGTCGGCGACGGGCCCATGTCGATGCCCTCGGCCTCGACGTTGAGCTCCCGCGCCAGGCCGAACAGCTCGACGAGCGTCTTGCCGGCGCTGGCCATCGCGTCGCGCGGCTGCATCGACGGCTTGGTCTCGACGTCGACGACCAGGCGGTCGAAGTCGGTGCGCTGCTCGACGCGGGTCGCCTCGACCTTGTACGTCACCTTGAGCACCGGGGAGTAGATCGAGTCGACCGGGATGCGGCCGATCTCGGCGTCCCCGGACTTGTTCTGCTGAGCGGAGACGTAGCCGCGGCCGCGCTCGACGGTCAGCTCCATCTCCAGCTTGCCCTTGCCGTTGAGCGTGGCGATGTGCAGGTCGGGGTTGTGCACCTCGACGCCCGCGGGCGGGGCGATGTCGGCGGCGGTCACGGTGCCGGGCCCCTGCTTGCGCAGGTACATCACGACCGGCTCGTCGTGCTCGCTGGAGACGACCAGGTTCTTGATGTTGAGGATGATCTCGGTGACGTCCTCCTTGACGCCCGGCACGGTGGAGAACTCGTGCAGGACGCCGTCGATGCGCAGGCTGGTGACGGCCGCGCCGGGGATGGAGGACAGCAGGGTGCGACGCAGAGAGTTGCCGAGGGTGTAGCCGAAGCCCGGCTCGAGCGGCTCGATGGCGAACCGCGAGCGGCGCTCGGAGACGACGTCCTCGGTCAGCGTGGGACGCTGCGCGATGAGCACTGTGAGTTCCTTCCTTGCAGGGCCCGCCATATGACCCTGTCACGTGACCCGGACGGGCTCGGTCCGCCGGCCGGGGTGGTACTCCGTCC
>JBMOMI010000731.1:0-1863 GCA_049325235.1 Actinomycetota bacterium
GCTCGTTCGCACTAATCCACTACGACGTCGCCCAGGCGAGACGCAACCCCATTTTCACTCATCCGGGGCGGCCCGCCAGGGCCATGACTCGTTCAGGTGGCGTCCTGGGCGCTGTGACGACGCCGCTGTCGATGGATCCGGTGAGTCGGACCTCGGTGCTGCGGATCACGCGACATCGCTGTCGTCCGGACGACCGAGATGTCGCGTGATCATCCGGCATCGTGGCGCGGCAGCTCGGGCCCTTTGGCTCTGCGTCCCGACGGCGACAGGGGCGATGCTGACCACGGGGTGTGCTGTGGCTCGAGGATGCCGGGTGCTCGCCGGGGCCGCGACGTTGGCGCTGCTCGTCGCCGGGTGCACCGACGCCAGCCCGGGTGCGACACCGACGCAGGTGGCGCCGACGCAGGTGGCGCCGACGACGGCCGTCCCCACCACGTCGATCCCGACCGAGCCGCCGCAGTCGCCTCCACCGGCGCCCAGCCCGACGACGCCCAGCCCGACGACGCCCAGCCCGACGACGTCCAGCCCGTCGCCGGAACCCACGTCGGACGCCCTCGAACGAGGCGACGAGGGCCCGGCCGTGCTGGCGCTGCAGGAGCAGCTGGCCGAGCTCGGGTACTGGCTGGGCAGGCCGGACGGCACGTTCGGGCACCTCACCGAGCAGGCCGTCTTCGCGCTGCAGGGCGCGGCCGGCCTGACCCGCGACGGTGTCGTCGGCCCGCTGACCCGCGCGGCGCTCGAGGCCGGTGTGCTGCCGTCGGTGCGCAGCTCGAGCGGCTCGGTGGTCGAGATCGACCTGGACGCCGGGACACTGACCTTCGCCGAGGACGGCGCGCCCAGGCGGGTGCTGCACACGTCCACCGGGACGTTCAAGCCCTACACGTACGAGGGGCGCGAGCTGCTCGCGGACACCCCGCGGGGCGAGTGGGAGGTGACGTGGGCCTACGACGGCTGGCGCACCAGCCCGCTCGGTCGGCTGTACCGCCCGCGCTACTTCCATCCCGACGGCGTCGCGGTGCACGGGTACACGAGCGTGCCGGCCTACCCGGCCTCGCACGGCTGCGCTCGCGTGTCGATCGCCGCGATGGACATGATCTGGCGCGAGGGTCTGATGCCGCGCGGGATGCCGGTGCTCGTCTACTGACAGTCGTCAGCGCGGCGCGCACTCTCGGCGCCCCACCCGTCACGGGTCGGGGTCGTCGGGCGGTGCCTCGGTGGCGGGGACGTGGATGTCGAGCCGGAGCTGCTGGGCCAGGCGCGTGACGGCGGCGACGGCGTCGTGCAGGGTGTTCCGCAGCGGGGTCTGGTCGGGGTCGAGCCAGACCGGTGGGGTGAACCAGGGGACGCCGTCGCGCATGCTGACGGTCCAGGCGCCGGTGTGGATCTCGGTGTGGTGCCGGGCGCAGAGCAGGACGAGGTTGTCGATCACGGTCTGCCCGCCCCGGGTCCACCAGATGAGGTGGTGGGCCTCGCACATCGACGGCGGCAGGCCGCAGCCGGGGAACGCGCAGCCGCGGTCGCGGGCGGCCAGCGCCCGGCGCTGGGCGCGGGTGGCCAGCCGGGTCGGTGAGCGCATCTCGACGACCGCCCCCTTGCGGTCCAGGACGACGACCTGCAGCACCGCGTCGCAGGCGGCGTGCTGCAGCATCGCCGGGGTCAGCGGGGCGAGCCCGCAGCCGGTAGCCGCCCCCGGCGGGGCCGTCCCGGCCTGGGCGGCCTGGGCGGGCCGCCAGGCCAGCTGCTCGACCGTGGTGTGGATGACCAGGTGCGGGGGCTCCCCGGCCCGGGTCCCGGCGCCGGGGTGGGAGGCGGCCAGCCGCACCGCGTGCGCCAGGGCGTCGGCGCGGCGCTGGGCGCTGGTGC
>JBMOMI010000732.1:0-1855 GCA_049325235.1 Actinomycetota bacterium
CGAGGTGCTCGAGGGTGGCGATCTCGCGGTCCAGCTCGGCGATCGTCCGGGCGGCGGACGCCGAGTCGACCAGCTCCTCCTCCACGGCCTCGAGCTCGGCGGCGTCGAGGTCGTCGAGCTCCTCGGTGCTGTCGTCGGGGGACACGAGCTCCGCCAGCCGCGGTTCGACAACCGACGAGCCGGACCTGAGCTGGTCGCGCTCGGCCGCCAGCCGCGCCGCCCGGCGCAGCAGCGACTGGTAGATGGCCTCGGGGCTCGACGCCAGCCGGCGCTGCAGCACGGTCAGCGCGAAGCCCACCCGGTTGCCGCGACGTCCCTCGCCCTGGCTGCGGAGCCGGTCGGCCCGGTTCATCTCCTCGCGGACGTAGGCCGTGACCTCGTCGTACAGCTCGGTCTCCCGGCCGGTCAGCGGGTAGGGGACGGAGTAGGCGCGCCGCTCCGGGAACAGCGGCTTGCCCTCGAAGGTGAGCAGCCGCTCCTTGATCATCCGGCGCATGAGGTCGCCGCTGTCCCGCCGCGGCCCGCCCCCACGCGCCTTGCCGGCGAACCGGTCCTCGTCGAGCAGGGCCATGAAGAGCTGGAAGTCCTCCTCCTTGCCGGCGTGCGGCGTCGCCGTCATCAGCAGGAGGTGACGGGTGATCCGGCTGAGGAGCTTGCCGAGGCGGTACCGCCTGGTCTCCCGGACCTCGGAGCCGAAGAAGTGAGCCGACATGCGGTGCGCCTCGTCGACGACCACGAGGTCCCAGTCGCTCTGCGCCAGCCGGTCTTGCAGCTCGTCGTTGCGGGCCAGGTGGTCAAGCCGGGCGACGAGCAGGTCACGCTCGGCGAACGGGTTGCCGCTGCGGCTGGCCTCGACGACGTCCCGGGTGAGGATGTCGACATCGATCCCGAACCGCTCGGCGAGCTCGTCCTGCCACTGGGCGACGAGGCCTCCCGGGGCGACGACCAGGCACCGCCGGAGATCACCCCGTAGCATCAGCTCCTTGATGTACAGCCCGGCCATGATCGTCTTGCCGGCGCCCGGGTCGTCGGCGAGGAGGAAGCGCAGCGGCTGGCGCGGCAGGAGGTGCCCGTAGACGGCCTCGATCTGGTGGGGCAGCGGGTCGATCCGCGACAGGTGGACGGCGAGCATCGGGTCGTACAGGTGGGCCAGGCGGATGCGCCGTGCCTCGGCGACCAGGCGGAACAGGTGCCCGTCGCCGTCGAACGTGAAGCCGGGACGCTGCGCCACGACCGCCAGGGACGCCTCGTCGTCCCGGAACAGCAGCCGCTCCCCGACCCGGCCCTGCGAGTCACGGTAGGTCAGGGTGACCACCGAGTCGCCGTGGGGCTGCACGGACACCACGGTGACCGCCTGGTCCGCGAGGACCCCCGTGACGAGCTGGCCGGCTCGTAGGCTCTCCAGCCGCGGCGCGGCGGCGGCACTCCCTCCGTCCTCCCCAGCGCCCAGCACACCGCCGACCCTAGCGACGCGGTCAGTTCTCCTTCTGCAGCGCCGCGTACGCGTGCTGGAGGGCGTCGGCCGCGGCGACGACCGTCATCCCCGCGCTGACCCACCGCGTCGTGCGCGGGGCCAGGGCGAGCCCGACCAGGCCCGCGGTCGCGACCCACTGCCCCAGGCAGAACGGGCAGGTCAGCAGCTCACCGACCGCGTGCCGCACCTTGCCGTGCCGCGGCGCCTCCATCACCTCGCCCGGGCCCGCCGGGCCCTGGTAGGTGGCGAACGGTGCGCGCACCGGGGCGAGCACCGAGTCCTTGGCCAGCGTGCGGCTGACGCGGAACGTCGCGACCGACAGCAGCGCGACGTCCGCCACCGTCGGCGCCGGCAGCCGGCGCCGTCGCGCGCGGCGCCGGA
>JBMOMI010000733.1:0-1854 GCA_049325235.1 Actinomycetota bacterium
GTCGGGGCGCCGGTGACGACCAGCACCAGCGTCGCGCGCTGGGTGACGTCCCCGTCGACGGTGATCAGCCCCCCGCCGCGCAGGCCCTCGACGACCGTGGCGGCGTTCGGGTCCTCCTCGGCGGCCGCGGCGACGTCCGGTGCGGACACCGCCCACGCGAGGACGGCGGCCAGGTCACCGGCGGCGCCGCCGGCCACCTCCGGCGGCGGGTCGAGGTACTGGACGAGCTGCCCGGCCAGGCTGCGCCGGAAGGCCTCCTGCTCCTCGGTGACCCAGTCGGTGGTGACCGTGACCCTGCCGGTCACGTCGGCGCCCGCCGCCGTCACCTGGTCGGTCAGGAGGTCGACCGCCTCCGTGCCCGCGTCCGGCAGGGCGACCACGACGACGCTGCGGCCACCGAGCTGCTCGGCCACCAGCTGGGGGCTCACCGCGGCGATGAACTGGTCCCGCTGGCGGATCTGCTCGTCGCGGTTCCCGACGGCCAGCTGCAGGTTCTCCTTGTCCTGCCGCAGCGCGTCGACCTGGTTGGTCAGGGTGTCGCCGATCGACTCGCGCAGCGGGCCCGCGCCCAGGACGACGCCGATCGCCAGAGCGAGGAACACCGACACGAGCGAGACGAGGTGGTACCTGAAGTCGATCACGCCTGCCCCACCACGTCCTCCTGCCCTCCACCGAACAGTCCGGAGATCCAGTCCGCGGCGACGGTCACCGCGTCGTTGACCCAGCCCCACGCGATCGCGTAGAAGGCCTGCCCGGCGCTCGTGGACGCCAGGGCGACGCCGAGGGCGAGCAGGCCGGCCAGCACGAGGACCGCGAGCTGCAGGTTGGAGATGCGCTGCCGGTACAGCCGGGAGACGCCCTTGGCGTCGACCAACTTGCCGCCCACCCGCAGCCGGGTGAGGAACGTGCTCGCCATCCCCGACCGGCCCTTGTCGAGGAACTCCACGAGGGTCGCGTGGGTTCCCACGGCGACGATGAGGGAGGCGCCCTTGTCGTCGGCCAGCAGCATGGCGACGTCCTCGCTGGTGCCGGTGGCCGGGAAGACCACGGGCTCGACACCGAGGCGCCGCACCCGCTCCAGGCCCGGCGCCCGGCCGTCCCGGTAGGCGTGGACGACGATCTCCGCCCCGCAGGTCAGCGCGCGGTCCGACACCGAGTCCATGTCGCCGACGATCATGTCCGGCGTGTACCCGGCGGCGAGCACGGCGTCCGCGCCGCCGTCGACGCCGATGATCACCGGCCGGTACTCGCGGATGTAGGGGCGGAGGGTGACGAGGTCCTCCTGGTAGTGGTAGCCACGGACGACGATGAGCACCTGGCGGCCGTCGAGCTTCGTGCGCACGTCCGGCACGCCGACCCCGTCGAGGAGCAGCTCGCGCTCCTTGCGCAGGTACTCCATGGTGTTCGCCGCGAACGACTCCAGCTGCACGGACAGCCCGGCCCGCGCCTCCTCCATCGCGGCCGCGACGGTCTCCTCGGTCTGCACCGTGCCGGTGGCGACCTCGCGCTCCTCCCGGCCGTCCTGGAGGAGCACCCGGCCGTGCTCGACCCGGACCCGCCGGCCCTCCTGGAGCTCCGACATCACCGCCGGCCCGGCGGCGTCGACCAGCGGGATGCCCGCAGCCACGATGATCCCCGGGCCGAGGTTGGGGTACCGGCCGGACGTCGAGGGGGCCGCGTTGACGACGGCTGCGGGTCGGCACGCCACCAGCGCCTCCGCGGACACCTTGTCGATGTCCATGTGGTCGATCACCGCGATCTCGCCGGGCTGCAGCCGCTTGGTGAGGTTCTTCGTCCGGGGGTCGACGCGCACCACGCCGGTGATGCCCGGCGCGGGCTCGGGGCGCGGGCGAC
>JBMOMI010000734.1:0-1848 GCA_049325235.1 Actinomycetota bacterium
CTCGGGGGTGCGGGTGTCCACCTGGTCCCCGAGCAGCGCCGGCTGGTCGTCGCCGGCGGGGCGGGTCGGGGCGGCCAGGTGGTCCAGCACGGTCTTGAACAGCAGGGCGCCCTCGCCGGCGAGCTGGCCGCCGATCTGCACCATCCCGGTGGCGTCGGTGTAGGCGAAGGCCCGCTGCCGTTCCTCGGCGTGCGGGTCCAGCCGGTCCTGGCGGGCCGGGGCGAGCACCGCGGCGACCTGCCCGGCGAGCAGCCGGAAGTCCCGCACCGTGAACTGGCGGGCGTTCTGCGTGAACGACCGGTCCACCTCGGCGCGGTGCCGGCGGAACAGGTGGGTGGGCAGCTTCGTCAGCGCGATCCGCGCGGTGTCGACGTGCTCCCGGGACACTTCCCCGGCGGCCAGGGCCCGGCCCAGCTCGCGCAGGTCACCGTCGTCGGGGTCGACCAGCTCGGCGTTCTCGATGTCCGCGCGGGCCCGGCCACCGGTGACGCGCAGGGTCTCCTGCATCCACGCCTGGGTCGAGGCGCCCAACTGCGTGCCGTCGTCCCGGGCCACCGAGGCCCGCACCAGCGCGAGCCGGCCGGCCTCCAACGCATGCCCCACCCGCGTGACCTCGGCCAACGCCGAGCGGATCTCGTCCTGGGTGTGCGACCAGGTCCGCGCCCCGGTCAGTAGCTCGGTGCCCTCGCGCAGCAGCGCCAGCGCTCGGTCCAGGCCATGGACCGGCGCGCCGTCGCAGCCACCGTCGAACACCACGAGTCGAACATACGTCGGAACACCGACAGTCCGCCGCCGCCGTCCACAGGTCTGCATGGGAGGCTGTCCGGCGCCATGGACCTCGACACCCGCGCCGGGAGCGACCGGCTGCTGCGGCCCCGTCGTCATCTCGTCGTCCTCCTGCTGCTGCTCGCGGCCGGTGTGGTGCTGATCGACCAGGCCACCAAGGCGGTGGCCCTGCAGTACCTCGGCGGCGGCCGGTCGGTGGAGCTCGTCGGCGAGTTCCTGCAGCTGCGCCTGCTGTACAACCCCGGCGCGGCGTTCTCGCTCGCGACCGGGATGACGTGGGTGCTCACCGTCATCGCGGTGGTGGTCGTCGCGGTCGTGGTCCGGGTCGCCCGCCGGCTGGGCAGCCGAGGCTGGGCAGTCGCCCTCGGCCTTCTGCTCGGCGGTGCCGTCGGCAACCTGATCGACCGCCTCACGCGCGCCCCAGGGTTCGGCCGCGGCCACGTCATCGACTTCATCGCCTACTGGGACTGGTTCGTCGGCAACGTCGCCGACATCGCGATCGTCGCCGCCGCCGCGCTCATCGTGCTGCTCGGGCTGCTGGGGATCGGTGTCGACGGCTCGCGGGAGCCGCGACCGCACTCCGGCGACCACGGGGGCCACGATGCCTGACCGTCGGACCATCCCGGTGCCGGACGGCCTCGACGGCGAGCGCCTGGACGCCGGTCTGGCGCGGATGCTGGGACTGTCCCGGTCGCGGGCGGCCGAGATCGCGGCGTCCGGCGGAGTGCTCGTGGACGGCGCCGAGGCCGGCAAGTCCGACCGGCTGCGCGCCGGGTCGCTGCTGGAGGTCGAGATCCCGGACGCGCCCCCGCCGGTGGCCGTCGTCCCGGAGCCGGTGGCGGGCCTGGTCGTCGTGCACGACGACGGCGACATCGTCGTCGTCGACAAGCCGGTCGGGGTGGCGGCCCACCCGAGCCCGGGGTGGACCGGCCCGACCGTCGTCGGTGGGCTGGCCGCGGCGGGGTACACGATCGCGACGTCCGGTGCGGCCGAGCGGCAGGGCGTCGTCCACCGGCTGGACGTCGGCACCTCGGGTCTCATGGTCGTCGCCAAGAGCGAGTA
>JBMOMI010000735.1:0-1845 GCA_049325235.1 Actinomycetota bacterium
TCTCCTCGGCCGGCGGCGGGGTCACGCCGTCCGTGGGCTGGGGCGCGGCGCCGTCCGTCGGCTCGGCGGTCGGCTGCTCGGTCGGGGCCGGCGCGGGCGCCGCCGGCGCCTCGACGAGGACCGGCCGGAAGCGCATCTGCGCGGACTGGCGGACGAGCTCGCGCGCCTGCCGCTGCTCCTCGGGCGCCCCGGGCAGGTCGACGACGATGTTCCGCCCGCCCTGGCTGGAGACCTCGGCCTCGGAGACCCCGGAGGCGTTGACGCGCTGGCGGATGATGGCGATCGCGTCGTTGATGGTCTGGTCGGTGATCTCGCCCTGCCCGGGCTCGACCTGCGGCTCGAGGATGATCTGGGTGCCGCCGGCCAGGTCCAGCGCGAGCTTCGGCTTCCAGCTGGCGTCCGACCACTGCACGCCGGCGGCGAGGGTGCCCGCCATCGCGGCGATGACGACGGCGAGCACGGCCAGGGTGCGGCCGGGCCTCGATCCGGGAGAACGTGCCACGGGTGTCTCTTCTACTCGGTTCTCGGGTGACCGGCTCAGGCGGGGGTCTGCCCGCCGGGGGCCGGCGTGTCCGGCGACGGGCCGGGCAGCGGGGTGACGATGCGGGCCACGGCGGGCCGGGCCCAGCGCATGCGGACGCCGTCGGCGACCTCGAGCACGACCCGGTCGGCCTCGACGTCCACCACGGTGCCGAACACCCCGGACGTCGTCATGACCTCCTGGCCGGGAGCCAGCCGCTGCTGCATCTCCGCCATCTCGCGCTGCTGGCGCCGCGTGCGCATCGTGATGAGCAGCAGCGGCAGCAGCAGGAGGAGAGGCAGCAGGAGGCCGAGACCTTCCATGGCGGTGTTCCGTCCCTTCACGGGCACCGTCGGTGGCACCTCGTCGTCGGTTACTGCGCGCCGGTGAGTGAGAACGTCTCCGGGCGGGCTCCGGTTCCCCGCGGTCCGGCAGCCTGGCGGAGTCTAGGCGAGCGCCTCCGGCCCGGACAACGACGCCCCGCCGTGCGGCGCGCCGCCGTTCACAGGTCGAGCCCGAGCTGCCCGGCGACCGAGTTCTGCGGCGGGCGCAGGCCGAGGTGCCGCCACCCGGCGGCGGTCGCGATCCGGCCGCGCGGCGTCCGACCGATGAGGCCCTCGCGCACGAGGAACGGCTCGGCGACGGTCTCCACGGTCTCCGGCTCCTCCCCCACCGCCACGGCGAGCGTCGACAGACCGACCGGTCCGCCGCCGAACCGGTGGCACAGCGCCTGCAGCACCCCGCGGTCCAGGCGGTCGAGACCCAGCTCGTCGACCTCGTAGACGGCCAGCGCGGCCCGGGCGGCCTCGACGTCCACGCGCCCGTCCCCGCGCACCTGGGCCCAGTCGCGGACGCGGCGCAGCAGCCGGTTGGCGATGCGCGGCGTTCCGCGGGACCGCCGGGCCACCTCGACCGCACCGGCTTCGGTGAGCGGGACGTCGAGCAGGCCCGCCGAGCGCTTGAGCACCTGGCGCAGCTCGTCCGGCTCGTAGAAGTCGAGGTGGCCGGTGAACCCGAACCGGTCGCGCAGCGGGGCGGGCAGCAGGCCGGAGCGTGTCGTCGCGCCGACGAGCGTGAACGGCGGCAGGTCCAGCGGGATCGCGGTGGCCCCGGGGCCCTTGCCGACGATGATGTCGACCCGGAAGTCCTCCATCGCGACGTAGAGCATCTCCTCGGCCGGCCGCGCCATCCGGTGGATCTCGTCGAGGAAGAGCACCTCGTTCTCCTCCAGCGAGGACAGCACCGCCGCGAGGTCGCCGGCGTGCTGGATCGCCGGGCCGCTGGTCATCCGCAGCGACGCGCCGAGCTCGCTCGCGATGATCATC